>CAJFQT010000059.1 GCA_904419095.1 uncultured Clostridia bacterium
GCACCCTTTACTGTGATAATTTTCTTAACAAGAAAATTCCACGAACATTTTCCAAAAATTTTGCAAAGAATATCTAAAACTATTCCAATCACACATTCAAATTTTAAAATTATATATTTCTTCATTCTAATCTACTCTACACTAAACTAAACTAAACTACATTAAACTAAACTACTATACTTTACTTTATGTGTTTTTGATTTTGGATATGTATATGTTATAAAATATTGATTAGTTGTAAAGAATAAATAGGAAGTGTATAGTAATATAGGGTGGGAAAATGAGAGAAAATCGTAGAATAGATAAATATTTTTTTTCTGTAATTATGATAGCAATAATTATTATTGTATCTACAATGTTGGTTCTTTTTTATTTGAAATATTTGAGAGATTTAACTTCTAAAAATACTTTTAAAAATTTAGGCGAGGTGGCAAAGCAGGATGCTCAAAATATCGAGGATACAATAGAAGAGCATAAAAGAATATTAGAAACAATAGTAAATATTGCAAGTGAAGAAAATGTTAATACTGAAGAAAATATTTTTAAGATATATGAAACTAATGCTGGTAAAGAAGAATTTTCAAGGATTGCAATATTGTATAAGAATGGAAAAACAGATACTTCTGATGGAAGTATTGTGGATTTATCAGAAGATGTAAATTATTTTTTTCAGACAGATGATATTCAAATATCAAAAACTAGGAAAAGTAAAGTTGATACAGAAGAGATAAATATTTATTCTAAGAAGATGTTGTGGAATGGGCAAGATGAAGTGGTTATTTTATTAGTTGTTGAGACAGAAAAATTTGAAAGTTTATTTTCGCAAAGTTTGTATAATGGAAATGGAATTGAATATTTGATTACAAAACAGGGAGAGATAACGGCAAATTCTAGAAATGAGGAGAATGGAAAAAATATATTTGATGAATTAAAGAAGGATAATATAAATGCTGGAAAAGAAAATGAAAGAAACATAGAAAAAATGTATCAAAATATAAGTCAAGATATAAGTGGACAAATAATTTATAAAACTAAAGGAAACAATTATTATATTTCATATCAATATTTAGAACTTGAAGATTGGTTTTTATTGATAGTAACTCCAGGTAGTATTGTGGCAGAAGAATTAAATAGTGTATTAGAAGTAACGTTTTTTATATCTATAACGATAATTATTATAATATTTATTGTTTCTACTTATATTATAATAAATAATAAAAATAAGAAAGAAAAATTGTACAAGTTAGCATATGTTGATGAGGTTACAGGAATAGGAAATAAAAATTATTTTTTAGAAATGGGTAAAAAATTTTTAGAAAATAATATAGAAAATGCTTTTTTACTTGTGCTTGATATTGATAAGTTTAAATCTTTTAATCAGAAGTATGGACATAGAAAAGGAAATGAGTTGTTGTATACAATAGGGGAGATTTTAACAAAAATACTGGGGAATGAAGCAATTGTAACAAGACTTGCAAATGATGCTTTTGGGATAATATTTGAAGAAAGAGATGATATCAATAAAACTATTGAGAATATAGAAAAAAATTTAACAAGAGTTAAAATAGATGATAAACAGTATCAGTTATATATTTCAATTGGAATTTATAAGATAAAAAATGGGGAAAAGAATGTGGAAAAAATACTTGATAAAGCACTAATTGCTCATGATAAAGTAAAAGGTAATTATGATAAGCAATATATGATATTTAATGATGAGTTAGAGCAAATACTTGAAAAAGAACATGAAATTGAACTTAATATGGAAATAGCTTTAGAGAATCAAGAGTTTGAAGTGCATTATCAGCCTAAAATTGAGTTAGTTTCTCAAAAATTAGTGGGAGCAGAGGCTTTGGTAAGATGGAAAAGAGATAATAAAATAATTTCACCAAATGATTTTATTCCATTGTTTGAAAAAAATCAATTTATAATTAAATTAGACACATATATTTTTAGTAAAGTATGTGAAGATATAAAAGAATGGAAGAAGAAATTCGAAACAGTTCCGTTAATATCAGTAAATGTATCTAAAGAGCATTTGTTAAAAGAAGATTTTATAACAGAATATGTAGATATCGTAGAAAAAAACGGATTAAAAACAAGTGAAATAGAGTTAGAAATAACAGAAACGGCAACAACTGAAGAAAGTGTATTATCTATTATAAAGGAAATAAAAAAGGAGAGATTTGTTATTTCAATTGATGATTTTGGAACAGGGTATTCTTCATTAAGTATGTTACACGATATGCCGATAGATACTATAAAGATAGATAAAACTTTTATTAGGCAGATAGATTTTAAAAATAACAAGAAAAATATTGTGCAATATATTATTTTTATGGCAAAACAACTAGAAATGAAAACAATAGCAGAAGGAGTAGAAACAAAAGAAGAAATAGAATATTTAGAAAGTTTAGGTTGTGATTTTATACAGGGATATTATTATTCAAAGCCATTAAACAAAAAGAATTTTGAAGACTTTATGAATAAGTATTAATTTTCTTATTGTATAGAAAAAATCGACTTTTATCTTGAATACATGCGGATTTTTCTGTATACAACAAGAAAAGTTACCAATGAAAAGACATACGTGAGCCACGCTGATGTGACTTTGCCACTTTTCTTATAAAAAATAAACTTTAAGATTTGCTTTTAAAAGCTTTGTAAATCAACTGTTTGAACGATTTTGTATAATTGAGTTTAAGCGACAGAAAAATGCGAACAAATTTTTACATTTTTTTAAGAAAAAGTATTGACAAAATTAAAAAATGAATGTAGAATAGAAGCAACAAAAGCAAACAATAATTCGCAAAACAAAAATTTGAAGAAGGAGTGATATTTATGAATCTAATAAAAAGAAAGATAGTAGTAAAAAAAGTAGAAAATACAAGTATAGAAAGACATCCAGTATATATATTAGGAACTGATTATAAAGTGAAAATAGTATATAAAAATGTAAAAGTTCCAGAATTAGATTTAGAGAACAAAACAATAAAAATATCACTTCCTAATAAATTCAAAAAAACAGAAAATACAAAAGTATTGGATTTTGCAATAGAGAAGTTATATGAACAAATTGCAAAAGTAGAAATTGAGAGAGCAATGGAAAAAATGAGAATAGCATTAGGATTTGCACCAGAAGATTATAAAATAAAAAATATGAAAAACGAATTAGGAAGATGCGAAAATAATAGAATAATTATAAATCCTAAAATAGTAATGTATCATAGAAATATTATAGATTTTATAGTGTTGCATGAATATTGTCATTTAAAATATAAAACACATTGTAAAGGTTTTTATAAAATGCTAGGAGAATATGAACCAAATTATGAAAAATATGAAGAAATACTAAAAACAGCCTTGTTTGAATATTAAAAATAATATATAATGAACATATGATGGAAAAAATAATTGTAAATAAAAAATATGATGGAAAGAAATTAAATAAGATAATATTAGATGAAATCCCAAATATAAGCTATAATACTTTTAATAAATTATTAAGAAAAAAAGATATCAAAGTAAATAAAAAAAGAATAAATAAGGATATTATAGTTTATGAAAATGATTTAATTGAAGTTTATAATATGCTAAACGAAGAAAGAAGAATAAGCTTAGATATTTTATATGAAGATGAAAATATTTTAGTAGTAAATAAAGGAAAAAATCTAGAAGTAACAGGTGAAAATAGTTTAACAGAGATGGTACATAAATATTATAAAGAAAAAAATATAAAACCAATGCCTTGTCATCGAATAGATAGAAATACATCAGGATTAGTATTATTCGCAAAAAATAGAGAAGCATTAGAAATCTTGTTACAAAAATTTAAAAATCATGAAATAGAAAAGCATTATTTAGCATTAGTGTATGGTATACCAAAAGAGAAACAAAAAAGATTAGAAGCATATTTATTTAAAGACAATAAAAAGTCACAAGTATATATTAGTAATGAATATAAAAAGGGATATCAAAAAATTGTTACAATATATAAAGTTTTAAAAGAAAATAGTGATAATACATCACTTCTAGATGTGCAAATCGAAACAGGGAAAACTCACCAAATTAGAGCTCATTTGGCATTTATAGGTTATCCAATAATAGGTGATGGAAAATATGGAAGAAATGAAATAAATAAAAAATTTCATAAAAAATATCAGTGTTTACAAAGTTATAGTCTTAAATTTAATTTTTCAACACCAAGTGGAATATTAGATTATTTGAATGGTCAAATTGTTAGTATGAAATAAAGAGGGGAAAAGAATATAATAAATTATAAAATTACAATAAATTAAAAGAACGATACCTTGACTAAGTTAAGGTATCGTTCTGCTGGTCTATTTTTCGCCTCTCCATTTAAGCCTTTGTTCTTCGGCTATATCTTCAGGCAGTTCTAAAGTGATATGATTGCCTGAAATTGTATAGTTTGCGTGCAACGCTTTTGCATAAGTTTCTAAATGAGACATACAATAGCATACAAACATGGCGTTTGGGTCAGTTACATAAAGCTCAAAAATTTTCCCTTCACTTGGTTCGACCAGTTTAATAGGAATATCAATTTTTTTTAAATCTTTCCGACGGTAAGCTTCATTGTGTGCTCGTTCTTTTCCTGCGTTAAAATTTTCTCTAATTGAATTGAACATTCCCATACTTTTTTCCTCCTTAATATATTGGAAAATTAAATTTAAAGTAGCTTTTTAGCTACTTATTTACATATTAACATGTATTCTATAAAATTGCAAATTTCGATTCATTATGTAGCTTTCTGCAACGGCATATTCACATTTTATGTAAAATATGGTATAATAATTATAAGTATATCTTATTTAGTCTCGTGTCGGTTTTAACCTCATTGTTTTTTCAACAAAATTAATTTTTGGAGACAGAACATTGATAAGTTAATATGTATGCAGATTAAGTTAGGTATCATGGAACTGTTTTATTATTTAATAATAGGAGGAAAAAACATGAACAACAACGAAAATCTTAAACTTTTTGCACAGGAATTATCCCAAATTATTGATCGGCCAATAGGACTCGATCACATTCACCCGTCAACAGAAGGGCGTTTTTACTACATTCAGGCACCACTTCCAGGAGCACCTATGCTCTTGAATCATTACCGTGGTCCATTTTTCGTGGACATCCATCCAGATGACCTCAAGAAAATTGAGAATGGAGAGGTATCTGCACATGATTATATCTACTCCGCCAACTGGCTTGTAGGATATTTCTGGGGCGGAGGCAGTATGATTGGAGGAGGATATTATCAGCCTTTTGACATTATTGGCCGTAAGGATGAGATTAGAAGATACTTCAGAATCTTGTCCTGTCGTGGAAACTGCGTTGCTTCAGGCTATAAGCCTAGGAAAGAGCGTTGCAATGCTTGCCCACTGAAAAACTGTCCATTTAGCGATTACAAGGAGGGAAACTGGGACAATGAATTGAAGGAGGATGATCCCCGAGTTCATTTCTTCAATGCTCTTTGTTGGAGGTTTGAAAATCAGTTTCCAATGTATACATTCAAAGGCTTCTTTTGTGCAAATATCGAGGATGATACTATCATACTTGAGCCTAATGCACGCTATGTCCATGAAGACCCGTTCACATTAACGGCACATGCGTCGAAAAATGTGATTCGGTCGCTATTAATGCGCAAAGACATTCCAGAAGATTGGAATGAGTATGCCGAAGGATTCAAGTTCCAGCTTCATAAGATGTTCAGTAAGGAATATCTCGAGGTAACGGAGGAAAACCTTAATGCGATATTTGCTGACGTGGACTACATTGATAGGAATAAAGATATAGAAACTGAGCATGAGCATGAACCTGAATCAGAACTGGATGATAATGAGATTCCTGCAAAGCAGGAGGATGGTGGAATCATCACTAAATTCGGAAGATTCTTAAAGCGGATCTTCTAGACTGTATACTGTTAACCAAAATCAACCTAATACTTTATTGTATTAGGTTGATTTTGATTACGCTTTAGCCTTGTGAAACGAAGTGAAACAAAAAACACGCGCTATGCGCGTTAGATTAAAAGCTTTGAGCAAGGCATCTCTCTATGATATAATATCTGGTGTTCAAGCCAATAAAATATGAAAGGAGAGATGCCTTATGGCAAATAGTTTATCACATACAAAATGGTTGTGCAAGTATCACATAGTATTGATAGTGTAAAATGAAAAAATTGACTCAATATGTGTAATATAGTATAATTAATATATATAGTAAACGTAAGAAAAGGGGGAGGTATTATGGAAAAAAGAAAAATGAAATTATGGAAAAAAATTTTAATTGTTATATTAATTATATTTATAATTTTATCAATATTTGTAATTTATAGATATAATGTGTTAAGCGATATATACCAAAAGAATAATGAAAGATTTAGTGAATCAAATTATTATTACTATTCAAAAACAGATGATACAATAATGGAAGTATGGAAAAAAGATCAAATAACGAAAGTAAATTTAAAACAAGTAAACGGTGAAGGTGATATAACAATCTGGAAAGACGAAGGTACAGGGGAGGAATATACATTATATAATAAACAAAAAATATATACAGAAAGTCAAGGTGCAGTTTTAGGTATAACACCTTCTGGATTTGCAATAATACCAGACGTAAGTAGCAGAATTTTAGTAGCCTTAAATCCAATGACGTATATAGGGAAAAAAGAATATGATAATAAAGAATGTTATTATGTAAAAATTGATAAACAAGAAGAATTTATTGAAAAAGAAACAGGACTAATTATATATAGTAACAGCGAATTAGGCGAAAGAAATATAAATTATAGATTCAATAATATAACAGATGAAGAAGTTGAAAAGCCAGATATTAAGGAATATAAAAATATGTGATAATCTCTGCGTTTTATCTTTATTTATAGGACTATATAATTTAATTTGTTTAAAAAAATGTATATGTTAAATTTTTATTTTGGAGCGGTTTCCTTACAAGTTACGAACTCTCTTGTTCTCTTTCTAAAAATATTATATATAAATTCATATATTTTTTCAATATAAATTTTATTTTTTATTCATTATTCGTGAGATTTAATAGTTTTCTGTTAAATAAAAACTCTCCATGGTGGTAATGGAGAGCATTTTTCTTAAAGTGACATATCATCACATATAGTCATACTACCAGCAATATCAGCCATCATGGCAGTTGTGTACAAGGGGGTTCCATCCTCAAGAAAAACATACAGATAAACTTTTTCATCTCCTATATGCTGAAATTTAAAGCTTTTAACCTTTTTATTGTATTCACTTTTGATTTTATCGGAGATTTCTTTTTTAATCCGCTTTTTTTCTCTTGGAAATAAAATATTTATATTTATCATATAAATTCCTCCTAAATTATCATTTTAGAATTTGTTAAAGCCACCACCATGCTATAACTTATACAATATGATGGAATCCATCAATACATATAATTATAGCACATATTATGCCATTTTTCAATCTTTTACATAAACCGTTTACTAAAATTTTTTTATTTTATAATTTATACTATTAAATAGATATAATGCAACTTTGTTCTGCTCATACGCATCCATTTCCATAATTTTTGCCATTGCGAACATTATCAGAGGATAATTCGCAAAACTTATTAATGTAGTCTTATATTCAATATTAATTTGTTTTAACAAATTATCAAAGTATTTATACAATTCTTTTTTATCATATGCTAAATTTGTATAGCTATAATCGTCACACATACATATTGCTAGCCTTAATTTATTTTCAATATCCATATCTTTTATCATATCTATTAAATAATTTATTTTATCACTATTCATATTTTTTATCCTTGTCATTTTGTTGTTTTGGGGGATTGGGGTTCACCCATAATTTAGAATTTGTGCGGGAGTACAGATTCAGTGCTTGCTAGGACAAATATCTGTTAACAAAAAAAAATCTTGTCCATTTTTTTAGGTTATTCTTTATAAAATTTTTGTTGGAGTTTTAGGTATCAAAGTTAAATTATCTACTATATTTTCGTTCTCAATATAGGGACAATTTATAATTCCATTAGCATAAAAGTTTTGCTTTAGTAGCTCATTATATATTGTTAAAGTGGCATTATCATATTCTCTATTTGAAATTTTTGTATTAGAGAATACAAAATAATCTTCTTGTAATTTTTCTAATTCTTGTTTAGTAATTGCTTCTTTATAAATAAAACCTACATTATT
>CAJFQT010000060.1 GCA_904419095.1 uncultured Clostridia bacterium
TAATAGAAGGAGTAGAATATATTGGAGATCAAGCATTTAAGAATTGTAGTAATTTAAAAACAGTTAAAATGGCAAATAGTGTAAAAGAAACGGGTGTACAAGTATTTTATGAAGATAAAAATTTACAAAATATAAATATTTCTACAAATTTAACAGTAATTAATAAGTATATGTTTGCATCGTGTATTAGTTTAACAAATATAGATATACCAGAAGGAGTTAAGACTATAGATATGTATGCTTTTTCTAATTGTCCTAATATAGAGAAAATAGAAATATCAAGTACACTAGAAACAATAGATGGAACATCATTTTATTATTGTTTGAAATTAAAAAATATAGAAATAGCAAAAGATAATAATAATTTTGAATTTAAAGATGGATTTCTACTAGGAAAAACAAAAGAAAATAAGACAGAAATAATAGTAATATTAGAAAGTGCAATAAAAGATAATACATTGACAATACCAAATACAGTAACTAGTCTAAAATCAGGACAATTATCTTCATTTTCTCAGATAACCACAGTAAATATACCATCAAGTGTAGAAAGTATAAGTGGAGATTTTTTTGAAAATAACAAAATAACAAATATAAACATAGATAGCAATAATCCAAATTTCGAGGTAGATCAAGAAAGTAAAGCAATATATTCAAAAGAAAGTCAGGGAGATATAGCAATAATAAGATATTTTGGAAATGAAAATAGTGTTAAAATAAAAGATGAAACAAAAATAATAAAATCTTTTTGCTTCTATAACAAATTATTAACGCAAATAGAATTACCAGATTCAATAACAAGAATAGAAAATCAAGCATTTAATGGGTGTAAGAATTTAAAAAACATAAAATTAGGAAAAAATATTAATGATTTTAACAATTTATCAATATATAATTCTGGAATAGAAAAAATTGAATTAGATGAAAATAATCCAAATTTTAGATTAATAGAAAATGGAGGAATTTGTAATGGAGAAGAAGTACAAGCTTTATATAGTAAAGATGGAAATAAATTTATATCACCAATAAAACCATTAAATACAATAATAACATATGAAATACCAGAACAAGTAGAGATTAATGGAAAAAATGTAGAAGTAACAGAAATAACGAATTATGCCTTTCATTCACAAAGAAATATGTCAAATATAAAATTACCAAATACAATAAAAAGAATAAATATTTCATTTAATTATTGCGATGGACTAAACAATATTGAAATACCTAGTAGTATAGAATATATTAACGAATCTTGCTTTGCAAATTCCATCAACTTACGAGAAATAAAAATCCATACAAAAAAAGACCAAGTAAAAGGAGCGCCATGGAGTTGTATATATGGGGATAGAGCAATAATTTGGGATGAATAAGGAATTTAATCTTATTTTTAGAATTTTTAAAACAGTATTAATTTACATATGCCATGACAACATACAAAATCAAAAATATCATCCTAATTTTGAAAACTAGAGGAAATAAGAAAACCCAAAACAATGCAAAGCAAAAATATAACATAATCTATTAAAGTATTCATTACAGGAAAAAGCACAAAAATTGAGCCAAAAGTAAAACCAATAATACAATAAAAAGTCTTAGTATAAAAATATTTAAAAAGAAATTTAATTAAAACCATAAAAACAAGGCAACCAACACATACTCCAAAACCAAAAGGTAAAAGAAAAGACAAAGACAAATTAGAAACGGCAAAAAGATATGAATTATAAATGCCAAGTAGCATTAAAATAAGAGTACTACTTACACCAGGAACAATAATACCTATAGACATAAGAATACCAGAAAATATAAGGAAAACATTAGAAAAGTTGTCACTATAAAGCATAGATGAAAAATTACTTTCCAACAAAATTAATACAATAGCTAAAAAGCTACTAGCGAAAAAGAACAATAAATTTTTTATATTAAATTGTTCTTTTTTATTTGCTTCTTTAAATAGAGAAGGAAGACAACCTAAAATTAACCCCATAAATATTGAATTTAATTGAAGAGGATATAGATTAATTAAATAATTTAAAACATTGCCTAAACTAAAAAAGCCAATAAAACCACCAATAGCTAAAGGAAGTAAAAATTTAATAGAATTAATTGGAGATTTAAAAAAATATAATATACTATTTATCAATTTTTCATAAATACCAAAAATAACGCAAATTACACCACTGCTAATGCCAGGAAGAATAGAACCAGCACCAAGACAAAATCCTATAAAAATTTTTTTTATAAATTTCATAAAATACCTTTCAAATTCTTTTTATAAATAATATACAATTAATTAAAAAAATAGAACTTTGAAAAATTAAAAAGTATTGTTAGATGTCATATAAACATATGTTAAAGTATGAAGAAATTGAAACATTAAGATTAACAGAAAAATAAAGGTATAAAAAATACAGTGAACTTATTTCTAAATTCAAAGTATTTGTAAGAGTCCATATTTCTACAATGTATCCAAAATGTTAGACAAAAGAGTCAAAGCAAGCGTAGTCAAACTTTTTGGGTTCACTTCAAGAATATAGAAGAACATATCAAGAAAAAATTGACTTTTATGTAAATCGATGGTATAATAGAAACTGGTATTTAATGTGCTGTATATCAAAGACAGATTGACTTTGGTAGTCTAATGTGTATATGCACAAATACACACTATAGAAAGGAGATATGAAACTATTATAAATCTCAAAGAAAGGAAGGGATTCAATGCTGGACAAAAGAATTCTACGGTTAACTCCTAAACGTATCTTTTGCCCACTATGTGGTAATTGGCACGATTGGGAAGGAAAAACATTGCAAGCATATTCTGAGGATGATCCTTATGAATATGAATGCAATGGTGTAACGCTTAAGTTTTGGGTGGATGACGATTGTATTCATATTCAGTCTTCAGATTTATGCGACAAAGTCAATACTTACATTGACGATGAAGTGTATTTAGATGACATGGAATGTGATCTGAGTGATCCTATATTAAACTTCTCTATTCCGATTTCTACTGAGGAGATTGTTTGTTCAGGTGAATGCGGTGATTGTGATCCATGTAACTTGCCTAATATTGGTGATGAACGCGATGATGATGATGATGAATTTGAACTTAATTTAGAGTTTAAGTTTGAATTCGCAAGCAGATACTTTGACAAATATGCTCAGTCAAATCGAGATGAACGGAAAAAAATTGAAGAAGAAACAAAGCGTGAGCAAGGGCTTGAAAGACAGCGTGAAGAAGAAGCAAAGCGTGAACAGGAACTTGCGAAACAGCGTGAAGAAGAAGCAAAGCGTGAACAGGAACTTGCGAAACAGCGTGAGGAAGAAGCAAAGCGCGAGCAGGAACTTGTAAAACAGTGTGAGGAAGAGGCAAAGCGTGAACAAGAACTTGTGAAACCACATGAAACCAAAAAAACAACCAAGAATAAGGAGGATACTACTATGGCAAACAACCTTTTTAACATGAACATGGAATTCGGTCCTAATAAGGACGAAAACATCGCAAGTACCCTTATGGGTGTTGCGGTTAAGAACGGTGATAGCTGGCGGATTTATGACAAGAAGAAGAAAGTAATCACTGATGTCGGTGATATGCAACTCGGCAACCTTCCTATCTTCATTCTGCCTACTACTAAGTTGGCTGAGGGAGACCTCATTAAAGATGCTGGTGAGTACTACTTTGTAAGCAATGTTCAGACAGGAAGTACTCAGACCCTGTGTGCAAAGACTGGCGAGATGAAGACTGTTATTCCCATCAAGAATGTTTTGGGATTCAGTTGCTACTCGAAAGTTATCGCTCTCAGCGATTCCCTCAATATTGGAGATGACTTCGATGTGGAAAAGCTGGCTATTATGTCGGCAATGTGCGGTCAGTCTGGTGAAAACAACGGTCAGATGAATCAGTTGCTTCCGTTGATGCTTTTCAAAGACAAACTAGGAGGAGATGATGACACGATGAAGCTGGTACTCATGTCTTCGATGATGACTTCGGGAGAAGAAGGCGGTCAGATGAATCAGTTGCTTCCGCTGATGTTCCTCAAGAACGGCGACAACGGCAATGATGACACGATGAAGCTGGTGCTTATGTCTTCGATGATGGGGGGCAACATGGGCGGTTCCAATAATCTGCTGATGAGCTACTTGATGCTTGATATATTCATGGGCAAGAAAGAAGATAAGGTTCCTAAGAAGACTGACGAAGGAACTGTCGAATAAGTCGGAATTAACTTAATAGTTTATATCTCTAATCGGTTCCCCCAAGACGCTTGTCTTTGGGGGATTTCTAATAAAAGAATAGGACTACCAAACCTTTGCAGTTCAGTAGTCATGTGCCATTTTGTACTTATTTCAAAACTTCTTGGACAAATTGTGTAGCAATTTTTTCAATATAACTCCACAACCTGTCAAAATCAAAAATGTCTCCGGTATATTCTTTTTTCTGTGCCAAATATTCATCCAGCTCTGCTTTCCATGTCTTATCACGTCTTACGTCGAACACAGCTATTCCTGTACTTGGCAGAATTTCAGGAATTTCTTTGACAGTGCTAAGGGATATATGTCCATCTCTTACCAGTAACTGATTGATTTCTGTATATGAGCCATACATATCAGAATGGGAAAATTTTGAACAAGTTTTTTATTGTCTTTATTTTTTCTAACTTGCATAAATTTTTGTTGATATGTTCTTCTATATTCTCCCATAGCCTTGTTTTGTTTTAATTTTTCTGTATAAGATTGAAAAGCTCCTAAATCTCTACAAAGTTTTGAATTTTCTTTTGGGTAATCACAATAAATTTCATCTACTTTTGAAGTTGGAATAAAGTACATTCCGCAATTTTGACATTTTTTAATTGGGTAATTAGGTGTTTTTGAAAGTTCTTCAAGTATAGCATAGCAAATACTTGATAAATCTGTACTTTTATGAGTATCACTCATTGAAAGTACCATATTTTTTTCTTTTAATGTATCTAATACATCATATTCGCTATTTTTTCCAATATGTTGGTTAGATTAAAAAATAGTCATAACGGAATATTAGACAATAATAGTATTGCTAGTATTAGCAGGAATAACAATATCATCACTATCAGGAGATAATGGAATATTAATAAATGCAAGTAAAGCAAAATATGAAACAGAATTATCACAATATAATGAAGAATTACAAAACTATAAAACTAATAAAGTTTTAGAAAATATGGACTTTGAAGAAGAAAGTTTATTTTCAGCGGAAAATAGTTTAGAATATAACACTAAGCCAGATGAAGAAAATGGAGACATATATGACGTAATACCAAGTTTAGAAGGAAGTCATTTTGCTGGAAAGTTAGAAGTAATAAAAGGTGAATTAGTATTAAATTCACAAGATAAAGAAGAAATAAAAGTAGCACAAAGTGTAGGAATAGTAGTTAATCCATATGAAATTGTAGAAGGAGAATTAATTTCTTCAAACGGAAATTTATTATTAATGGATGAAGGAACGGGAACATTAAGACTACCAGAATCTGTAACATCTATTGGAGAAGGAGCTTTTGCAAATGTAGAAGGATTAAAAACAATAATAATACCAGGATCTGTAAAAGAAATAAAGAGAGATGCATTTAGAAGTAACCACACTTTAGAAAAATTAATAATAGAAGAAGGAGTGGATAATATTAAAGAGATAAACATTGATAATGAATTAAATTCAATTCAATTCAAGGAGCACCGTGGGCGTGTCCAGCAGGGATGAGAGTAATTATATGGAATAGCAAATAGTATTATCTATTAACATAAAAACAGTATTGAAAAGTTGGTTAAAATATGATATAAAAATATAGAAAACAACATCAAAAATTCCTGTATTAAATTTTAAGGAGGAAAAAGAAATGAAAGTTATCAAAACAAACGGAGAAGTTGGAGAAATGAAAGACTGTCAAATGACAGTATCTACAGCTTTTGAAAAAAATGATTGGTATGATGTGTTAAATTGGATGGAATTAGTAGAAATTATAGCCTTTGAAGACTATAATCTTAAAGGAGTATCATCCAATCCAATGATAACAAAAGAATATGTATTAGAGCAGATAGAAGAACTGTCCTGATGATGTCATGTCAATCAGTTAATAAAAGACCTGTAAAAATAAGATATTTTTATAGGTCTTTTATTAATTATATAAAAAACATTTTTTCATAAAAATCATATAATAAGTTAAAATAATTAATAGGAGGAATGGATAATATGATAATAGGAAACACACCACTAATAAAAATATATTATGAATATAATAATAAAATTAAATATATATACACAAAACTAGAATATTATAATTTCACAGGTAGCATAAAAGATAGAGTTGCATTATATATGATAAATAATGCAAAAAAAAGAGGAGAATTAAAAGAAAATATGCCAATAATAGAAGCAACAAGTGGAAACACAGGAATATCACTTGCAGCATTAGGAAGTATATATAACCATAAAGTGTATATTTTTATGCCAGATTGGGCAAGCAAAGAAAGAATTGCTTTAATGAAAAACTATGGAGCAGAAGTAATATTAATATCTAGAAGAAATGGTGGATTTAAAAAGTGTTTAATAGAAGCGGAAAAATTAGCCAAAAAGATTAATGGATATTGGACTAATCAATTCGCAAATAGAGATAATTTTTTAGCCCATTATGAAATGACAGGAAAAGAAATTACATTAAAAATAAATGAAAAAATAAGTGGATTTATTTCTGGAGTGGGAACAGGAGGAACGTTAATGGGAACAAGTGCAAAAATGAAAGAGAAATTTAAAAATATGAAAGTAGTAGCAATAGAGCCAGAAAAAATGCCCATTATTTCAGAAGGAAAAATCATATCAGGACACAAAATAGAAGGCATTGGAGATGACTTTGTACCTGAGCTATTAGACAAAAGTAAAATAGATAAAATATTTTTAATAAATGATGATGATGCAATAATGATGGCAAAAATGATATCTAAATCTTTAGGACTTGGAGTTGGAATATCATCAGGAGCTAACTTTTTAGGAGCAGTAATGTTAGGAGAAGAAGAAAAATTACCAGTAGTAACAGTTTTTGCTGATGATAATAAGAAATATTTATCTACCGATTTAGGAAATCTAAATCTAAATTATAATAATACAGAATTTTTATCAAATAAAATAAAACTATTAAAGTTTGAAGAAGTATAATAAAAACAATATTGTAAAAACCATTAGTTTATGATATAAAATATTAAAAATTAGAAGTAATAAAATAAAAATAACAAAAAAGAGAGGAATATATATGATAAAAAGAGTAATTTTTGATATTGATAATACTTTAATAGATTGGAAAGAAGAATATAATCAAGAAATAAATAAGGCATTAGATGAGCTAAAAATTCAATATACAGAAGATGATTGCAAAAAGATAGGAGAAGCAATCTCTGACTATGAAAAAGATAATTATATATTTAATTTAGATAAAACAAGTGAATTTATCAATAAACAATTAGGAAAAAATTATCCCAAAGAACTTGTATATAAAATTATAGAAAAATGGGGAAAATGCACCCCAGAAAAAATAGAACCTCAAATTGAAGAAGTTTTACAATACTTAAGTAAAAAATATGAAATGGTCATACTAACAGACTGGTATAAAGAGCCTCAATTAAATAGATTAAAAATCTTAAAAATAGACAAATACTTTTTAGAAATTTATTCAGCAGAAAATTTTAGAAGAAAACCATTCCCAGATGGTTTTATGTTAGCAAAAGGAAGCAATAAGCCAGAAGAATGTGTCATGATAGGAGATGATTTTGAAAGAGATATAAAAGGAGCCATAAATTGTGGAATAAATGCAATATGGTATACTCATAAAAATAATAACGTACAATATCAAGGAAAAATAATTAATAATTTAATACAATTAAAAGAAATTTTATAGTTTTATAAGTCCAGGCACTTTTCCATTTTTCATACATATAATGTGTGTAGAGAGAAAAATGGAGGTGCATTTATGTTTACAGCACTTTGTAGTTTAAGTTTATTT
>CAJFQT010000061.1 GCA_904419095.1 uncultured Clostridia bacterium
AAATTTAAGAATAGAAGCAATTCAAATAAGACTTGTTGGAAAATATAAGAGACAATATTATGGACTAGATGTATCAGAACATCAAGAAACAATAAATTTTGATAAATTAGTAAAAACAGGAAAAGCAGACTTTATGATAGCAAGAGCAGGATTTTACTTAGAAAGTCAAGATAGATTCAGAGAAGATTTATATTTTAGAAATAATTATTCAGGAGCAAAACAAAAAAATATTCCATTGGGAACATATATATATTCTTATGCAACAAGTGTAGAAGAAGCAAAACATGAAGCAGAGGGATTACTTGCATACCTAAATAGTACTGGACAAACTGATTATGAATTACCAATATTTTTTGATATCGAAGATGCATGTCAACAAAATCTTAGTGTACAAACGAGAACAGATATGTGCATTGCATTTGGAGAAATAATTATAAAAGCAGGATACAAAGTTGGAATATATTCAAATATGAATAGATTATTAACATGGATTGACTTAAATCAAATTCCAGAAGGATATTCTATATGGGTTGCATCTTATGGTGCAAATGACGGTAATATTCCAAGCGATAAGTTTAAATTTCCAGGAGAACACGATATTTGGCAATATACTTCTCAAGGAAAATTGGATGGTATAAATAAACTAGTAGATTTAAATATCTGTTATAAAAAATATTTTTAAATAAGGTTTATAGGTAAAACCAACAAAAAACCTAAATTTAATAAAATAAGGAACAAAAAATGGACAAAATTTCTGTTATAGTATCATGTTACAATGAAGAAGAAAGTCTACCATTATTTTATAAAGAAATGGAAAGAGTAAGAAAACAAGACTTTGAAGGAATAGATTTTGAATATATATTTGTAAATGATGGTTCAAAAGATAATACTTTAAAAGAAATGAAAGAATTAAGACAAAACGATAAAAAAGTAAGATATATTTCATTTTCAAGAAACTTTGGAAAAGAAGCAGCTATGCTTGCAGGTCTAGAAGCAGCAACAGGGGACTATATCACACTAATGGATGCAGACCTGCAAGATCCGCCTGCATTACTTAGACAAATGTATGATTATATAAAAAATGAAGGCTATGATTGTGTGGGAACAAGAAGAGTAACAAGAAAAGGCGAACCACCAATAAGGAGTTTTTTCGCCAGAATGTTTTATAAAATAATAAACAAAATGTCAAAAGTAGAAATGGTAGACGGTGCAAGGGATTACAGATTAATGACAAAACAAATGGTGGAAGCAATAATATCAATGAAAGAATATAATAGATATTCAAAAGGATTATTTAGTTTCGTAGGATTTAATACAAAATGGATAGAATATGAAAATGTAGAAAGAGTAGCAGGAGAAACAAAATGGTCTTTTTGGAAATTATTCAAATATGCAATTGAAGGAATAACAGCATTTTCAACCACTCCACTTATAATTGCATCAGTAATAGGACTAGTATTTTGTCTAGTGGCATTTTTACTTATTATATTAATTATTGTAAAAACCTTAATATATGGAGACCCAACATCAGGCTGGCCTTCAATGATATGTGTGATATTCTTTGTAAGTGGTGTTCAACTATTTTCACTAGGAATAATTGGACAATATTTATCTAAAACCTATTTAGAAGTAAAACATAGACCAATATATATAATAAAAGAAACAGAGAAAGGAGAAATTGATAATACAGAGAAAAACAAATCTGAAAATCAATATAATTAAGATGAAAAAAATTATAGAATTATATAAAAAATATAAAGAAGTAGTAAATTATTTGATATTTGGAGGATTATCAACTCTTGTAAACTTTGTTTCATATTATATATTTGCAAGAACTTTAAATATTGATGAAGTTATAAGTAGTGGACTATCTTGGTTCTGTGCGGTATTATTTGCATATGTAACAAATAAATTATTTGTATTTGAAACAAAAAAGAGTAATAAAAAAGAAGTAATAAAAGAAATGTTATCATTTTTTCTAGCAAGAGTAATATCAGGAGCATTGTGTGATGTAGGAACATTTGCTCTAATGGTAAAAGTCTTAGGAATAAATGATATAATAGCTAAATTAGTTACACAAGTTATGGTTATAATTGTAAATTACTTATTTAGTAAATTAATAGTATTTAAAAAAGAAAAGAATAATTGAAACTAATAAAGATTGAGAAAAAAAGAGGAATATATTTAAAATATATCAATAAAAGTGGACATAATAAAAAGATATTTAATAATGTGTATAAGAATAAAATAAAAAAGAAAAATAAGAAAATAAGTGAGGAATTGAATTGGAAGAGGAAAAGAACAAAAAAATCTCTGTTGTAATACCAATGTACTATGAAGAAAAAGTAGTGGAAGAATGTTATAACAGATTAAAAAATGTGCTAGAAAAATTAAATAACTATGACTATGAATTGATATTTATAAATGATGGTAGTCAAGACAACACATTAACTTTATTAGAACAAATTGCTTCAAAAAATCCAAAAGTAAAAGTAATATCATTTTCAAGAAATTTTGGACATCAAGCAGCAGTAACAGCTGGATTAAAATTTGTAAGTGGTGATGCAATTGTAATTATAGATGCAGATTTGCAAGACCCACCAGAGAAAATCCCAGAAATGTTAGAACTATGGGAAAATGGATATGAAGTTATTTATGCAAAAAGAAAAAGCAGAAAAGGTGAATCTGCATTTAAATTATTAACAGCAAAAATGTTTTATGCAACATTAAATGCACTTTCAGATGTAGAAATTCCAAAAGATACAGGAGACTTTAGATTAGTAGATAGAAAAGTAGTAGACGTAGTAAATCAGTTACCAGAACACAATAAATTTCTAAGAGGTCTATTTAGCTGGGTTGGATATAAACAAATACCATTTGAATATGAAAGACAAGAAAGATTTGCTGGAAAAACAAAATATCCACTAAAGAAAATGCTTAAACTTGCATCTGACGGGATTATAAGTTTTTCTACAAAACCTTTAAAAATAGTTGGGTATATTGGAATTTTATCTATAATACTATCTATTGCTATTTTAATATATTCTTTGGTTTCATACGTTTTAAAATTAAATAATTTGACAGCAGGATGGACTTCAATAATGGTTACAGTAACCTTTTTTGCCGGTATTCAACTAATTTCTATTTGGATTATGTCTGAATATGTTGGTAGAATATATGATGAAACTAAGAAAAGACCGGAATATATTATTGATAAGAAAATTAATTGTTAAATTATGAATTGTTACAATTTGGCATAGGATAAAAATAAGCCATTCGAAATGTTGATATATAAATATTTTTTGTCAAAAACATAGCTGGGGTCTTCGCGTAGGTCTTTGACCAAAAAATATTTATATATCAACATTTCGAACTATTCTACAAAATTTAATCTGGATAGTAGCTAATAATTAAAGAAAGTACAAGAAAAGACTTGTACTTTTTTTTATTTAATGATATGATAAACAAGATTGTTAAGGTTATGGAACCATAAAATCCAAATAAATAGTAAAAGAGGTAACAGTTTATGAAGATTTTAATAACAGGAGCAAACGGAATGCTTGCTAAATCAGTAAGAAAGAGATTAGCAGAAGGAAATGAATTAATATGCACAGATGTTAGTGAATTAGATATTACTAAAGAAGATGAAGTGATTAAAAAAGTAGAAGAAATAAAACCAGAGTATATAATAAATTGTGCAGCATATACAGCAGTAGATAAAGCTGAAGATGTATATGATTTAGCAGATAAAATTAATGCAGATGGACCAGGAAATTTAGCAAAAGCTGCAAAAAAAATAGATGCTACTTTAGTACATATAAGTACAGATTATGTTTTCAATGGAGACTTAGATGTATCTAAAGCATATGTTGAAACAGATGAAGTAGGACCTGTTACAGTTTATGGAAAGACAAAACTTCATGGTGAAGAAGAAGTTCAAAATAATACAGATAAATTTTACATTTTTAGAACAGCATGGCTATATGGTGATGGAAACAACTTTGTAAGAACAATGCTTAAATTAGGAAGTTCAAGAGATGAAATAAATGTTGTTTCAGACCAACATGGAAGTCCAACATATGCAGAGGATTTAGCAAATATAATAGCACAAGCTATAGAAAAGAAAATACCATATGGAATTTATCATACAACAAATCAAGGTTTTACAACTTGGTATGATTTTACAAAAAGAATATTTGAATTAGCAAATATTTCTTGCAAAGTAAATCCAGTTACAACAGAAAAATACATTGAAATAATGAATGTAAAACAAGCTAAAAGACCATTCAATTCTCAATTAAGTAAAGATAAAATTCTAGCTCAAGGAATTGAAATTCCAAATTGGGAAGATGGATTAAAGAGATATTTAGATTTTGAATTAAACAATAAATAAAACGGTTTATAGGTAAATCCATAAAACCTAAATAATAACATAAGGAATGATAATAGATGAAAAATAGAAAAGGAATAATACTAGCAGGAGGTAGTGCAACAAGATTATATCCACTAACACTTGCTATATCAAAACAAATAATGCCAGTATATGACAAACCAATGATATATTATCCATTATCAGTATTAATGGAAGCAGAAGTAAGAGAAGTTTTAATAATATCAACTCCAAGAGACATAGTAACATTTAAAGCATTACTTGGAGATGGTTCACAATGGGGAATGAAATTTGAATATAAAGTACAAGAAAAGCCAAATGGACTAGCAGAGGCATTTATAATAGGAGAAGAATTCATAGGAAACGATAATGTTGTAATGATTTTAGGAGATAATATGTTCTATGGCTCACATTTACCAGAAATATTAAGAAGAGCAAGCTATAGAGATGAAGAGTCAACTATTTTTGGATACTATGTAAAAGACCCAAGAGCATATGGCGTTGTAGAAATAGATGAAAATGGAAAAGCAATTTCAATAGAAGAAAAACCAGAAAATCCAAAATCAAATTATGCAGTTCCAGGATTATATTTCTATACAAATGATGTTGTAGAAATAGCAAAAAATGTTAAACCATCAGCAAGAGGAGAGCTAGAAATAACAAGCATAAATGATGAATATATGAAAAGAGGAAAATTAACAGTAGAAAAATTAGGAAGAGGAATGACATGGTTTGATACAGGAACACATGATGCACTACTTGAAACAGCAAGTTTTGTTCAAACAATAGAAAAAAGACAAGGAATGCAAGTATGTTGCCCAGAAGAAATTGCATATAAAAAAGGATGGATAACATCAGAAGAACTTTCTAAATTAGCAGATAAATTCATGAAAACAGAATATGGAGTATATCTAAAAGATCTAGCTGAAAATAAATTTGGAGACGAATAATTTTATATGCTTTAAGTGAAAAAGATTAAGCTCTTAGAAAGAAAATAACAATGCAAACAGATATACAAATAAAATAAGGGTTTATAGGCAACCTCTAAAAAACCTAAATATATTTAATAAAAGGAAGATTGAAAATGGGAAAATTTAAAAAAATCGAAACATCTATAGATGGAGTATATGTAATTGAACCAACAGTATTTGGAGATAGCAGAGGATATTTTATGGAAACATATAGTGATGAAGAATTTGCTGAGATAGGTTTAAATTATAATTTTGTACAAGACAATCAATCAAAATCAAGAAAAGGAGTTTTGAGAGGATTACATTTTCAAAAAGAAAACACACAAGCAAAACTTGTAAGATGTATAAAAGGAGAAGTATTTGATGTTGCAGTAGACTTAAGACCAGGAAGTAAAACTTATGGAAAATGGGAAGGTGTTATAATCTCAGAAGAAAATAAAAAAATGTTTATGATACCAAGAGGATTTGCACATGGATTTTTAGTATTATCTGATGAAGCAGAATTTGTATACAAATGTGATGATGTATATAATCCAAATGCAGAAGGTGGACTGGCTTGGAATGACAAAGACGTAAATATTGAATGGCCACTAGGAGATATGAAAATCGAAGATTTATTAACATCAGAAAAAGATGCAAAATGGCCAACACTTGCAGAATTAAAGGAAACAGATTTATTTCAAAATTTAAAGTAGAAGGAATAGATACACAAAAAAATTTACTAAAGAAAAATTCAAAAAAGCTAAATATCAATGAATTAAATAAAAATACAATAAAAATGAAAAGGAGAATAAAAAAATGAGTAATAATGTATTAGTAACAGGAGCAGCAGGATTTATAGGAGCAAACTTTGCAGAGTATTTTGTAAACAAACATCCAGAATATAATGTAATAGTACTAGACAAATTAACATATGCAGGAAATATGGATAATTTAAAAAAAGTAATGAACAAAATAACTTTTGAAAAAGGAGATATTTGTGACTTTGATTTTGTAATGAATTTATTTAAAAAATATGACATAAATGGTGTAATACATTTTGCAGCAGAATCACATGTAGATAATAGTATAAAAAATCCATTCATATTTACACAAACAAATGTAATTGGAACACACACATTACTAGAAGCTGCAAAACAAAATTGGGGAGAAGGAAGCACAAATAAATTTGTACATGTATCAACAGATGAAGTATATGGTTCATTAAAAGAAGACGGATATTTTACAGAAAAATCTCCAATAAAACCAAGTAGTCCATATTCAGCATCAAAAGCAAGTTCAGATTTAATAGCATTTGCATATAAAGAAACATATAAAATGAATGTAAATGTAACAAACTGTTCAAATAACTATGGACCATACCAACACAATGAAAAATTAATACCACATATGATTAAATTAGCACTAAACAATGAAAAACTACCAGTATATGGAACAGGAAAAAATATTAGAGATTGGTTATATGTAGAAGATCATTGTGAAGCAATAGATTTAGTATTCCATAATGGAGTATCAGGAGAAAGATATAATATTGGTGGACATAATGAAAAAAGAAATATAGATATAGTAAAATTAATATTACAAAGACTAGGAAAATCAGAAGATTTAATAGAATTTGTAGAAGATAGAAAAGGTCATGATTATCGTTATGCAATAGATCCAACTAAAATAAAAAATGAATTAGGATGGTATCCAAAAACAAAATTTGAGGATGGAATTGTAAAAACAATCGATTGGTATTTAGCTAATCCAGAATGGTTAAAATAATATCCATAAGAAAAGAGGATGTTAAAATGATTTACAAATATAAAGATAAATATTTTAGAAAATACTTCTGTTATGGGATTGATAATAAGGAAAGTGTACTTGAGAGAATTATTTATGAATCAATGAAAGAATCTCATAATATATTTGGTGATTTAAGCAGTTTATATTCAGTGTCTAACAATATACAATTAGATAAATTAAAAGAATTTGCAAACAAACACTACAGGCAATTCTATCGTTTCGTAATTATAAATGATGACCCAAAAAACTTTGAGTATAAAACTGAAAATGAAGATGAAATTATTGAAGATGTAGTAAATAGAAAAGTAAATCAATTTATAGAAAGTGGAAAAATAAAAGAACACAAAATAGGATATTTTTTTACAAGAGATTTTGAAGGAGGTTTTATTCAGGCAGAAGAAGCATATAAAAAAGGCAATTTAGATTTTGGATGGACTTGTGCAATTTTTGATACTTTAAAAAGATTAGAAAAATTAGAAAAAGAAAACCCAGGATTATATCAGATAAAGTGGCTAAAGGCAAAGATGGCAAGAGCAATTACAAGAAAGCCACCTATACAAGAAGAAATAAAAAAGTTATTAGAATTTTGTAGTAGTAAAGAGGAAATTTCTAATTTAAAAAGATTTCTTCAAGATAGGGAAAGAAATTAAAATTATGTTTACAAACTATAAAAAATATGATAAAATACAAACATAAACGCTTACCAGCGTATCAAAATAGGTACTACCAGATTTATGGTAGAAGGAGGAATTAATATGGACAAAATGTTAAAGGCACGGGAATATTTAAAAAAAGTTGAGTCTTATATGAAAATAAGGACTCAAGGCA
>CAJFQT010000062.1 GCA_904419095.1 uncultured Clostridia bacterium
AATTGAATATATTGAAGGATATTCAGGACATGCAGATCAAGAAGGATTAATGAATTTCATATATTCATTTATTCAAAAACCAAAACATATCTTTTTAGTACATGGAGAAGAGGAATCTCAAGAGGTATTAAAATCGAAGATAGATGAAGAAACAAAATTACCAGTTACAATTGCAAATTTTGGGGAAACATATGATTTAGAAGAAGTGGCAACATTAACACATAAAATAGAAAGAAAAATTCCAGTTACATTGAAGACAGAAATATTATCTAGACTAGAGAAACTAAAAGATGAAATGAAAGATATGGAAGTTGCTGTAAGAGAAGATATGGATAGCAAAGAATTGAGAGATGAAGATGTGTTTAGAATAAATGAAAAAATAAAAGACTTAGAAAAACAAATTTTAAATGTAATAGAAGGATAGTAACAACAATAGTTTTATTATGATATTACAAGAGAAAAAATAAATTTAGAGATATGAAAAACTAAAGAAAGGAAACAAATTTATATAAGAATATAAATTAAAAGAGGAAAAGATGATGGAAAATAAGTATTTAAATGAAGCAATAATAGGAAATAAGAATATGCTTGCAACATATACAGCAAAAGGAGAATTACAAAGATTATATTTCCCAAGTAAAGATAATAGACAATATTTAAGCTATTTTCACACAGGAGTTAAAATTAATGATTCTGATGTGATATATCTACATGACGATATAAATAATGTATATGTTCAATATTATGATACAGATACAAATGTATTAAATACAGAAGTAACAAACACATACTTTAATTTAAAAATATTACAAACAGACTATATGTTAATAAAAGAAAATGTCTTAGCAAAAAAATATACTTTTTTCAATGAAGGAAATATAGATTTAAATGCAGAATTTTATATTCATTCTGAATTATTATCTGATGATAATAATATGGTAGGGGCTAAAATTACAGACGGAGGAATGATACAATACGCACATGATTTTACATTGTCGACATTTGCAAAAGGAAAAGAAATTAAGAGACATCAAATTAATGGTAGTATCAACAATATAAAAAGAGGAGAAATACATGATAAAGATTATATAGGGATGTCAAAAGATACAAGTATAAGTTTTGACATAGGGACAATTAAGCCAAAAGAAAAAAAAGAACTTCAAATATGTATTTTAATAGATGAAAATAAAAATATATCTGATTTAGAAAAGGAAATAGATAGAATAAAAAAGATAGACTATGAAAAAGAATATTCAGAAACAAAAGCATTTTGGAGAAAATATCTAAAAAAACACAATGGTTTAAACTTAAAAGAACCAAAAAACAGTTATGAGGAACAAATAATAGAAATTTACAAAAGAACGATTTTGTTATTTCCATTACTTACAAATCAAGAAACAGGCGGAATTATAGCAGCAGCTGAAGTAGACGAAAATAGAACACAATGTGGAAGATATGCTTATTGTTGGCCTAGAGATGCAATTTTTGTTACAAGAGCAATGGACATTTTAAATATGACAAAAGAAGCTGAAAAATTCTATAAAGTTTTTTGCAAAAAAACACAAAGCAAAAATGGAATGTGGGAACAACGATTCTATACGGATGGGAAATTAGCACCTTGTTGGGGCTATCAAGTAGACGAAACAGCAAGCGTAGTATATGGAGTATGGAATCACTATCAAAAAACTAAAAATGAAAAATTCTTAAAAGACAATCTATCAATGTGTGAAAAAGCAGTAGATTTCTTAAAAAGATATGTAAAAGATTGGCTTGGCTTAGAGGATAAAGAAGAAAGAGAGAAAGATATTGTACAAGAAGAAATAGAAAATGAAAAACAAAAAACAGGGCATAAATATCATATAAGTTATGATTTATGGGAAATGTGTGAGGGCATACATTTATATTCTTTAGCCAGTATATATTCTGCATTTGAAAGTATATTAAATATATATAGAATTTTAGATAAAAATGTTTCAGGATTTGAAAACAATAGATTAAAAGAAGAGAAAATTGCAAAAAATGAAAAAGCAATACAAAAATTACAGGCAGGAATCAAAGACTATATTAATAATAACTTATATGATAATGATAAAAAATCATATGTAAGAAATGCAGAAGACAAAAAAATGGACATAAGTATTTTAGGATTAACAGTACCATTCAATGTGGTAAAACCAAAAGAGAAAAAAATGCAAAATACAGTTGAACGAATCAATTTAAGCATCAGAACATATACAGGAGGCTATCAAAGATTTGAACAAGATCATTACAGAAACGGAAATCCTTGGCCTATAGCAAACTTATGGATGACATTATACTATCTAGAAGCAGGCGAAAAGAAAAAAGCAAAAGAAACATTTGACTTTGTTGTAAAAACATGTGGCAAACACTATTTTCTAGGAGAGCAAGTAGACAATAGCACACTAAAACCAAATTGGGTAATCGGACTAGGCTGGTCACATGCGATGTTTATAATTGTATTAGAAAAATTATTTGGTTAAATGGTCAATCGGGGACAGGTCCCGATTGACCATTTTGGTCTATTTTGGTCTATTGGGGACAGGTCCCAAATGACCATTTTGGTCTATTAGGGACAGGTACACATGGACCATTTATGAATTTTTTGTGAATTATAGCTCAATTTGAAAAAAAGATGATATAATATAAAAAATAAATTAGAAAGGAGTATTTATTTGCCAAGAAAACCCAGAGAAAAAAGTATTTCTGGTGTATATCATTGTATATTGAGAGGAATAAATAAACAAGATATTTTTTTTGAAGATCAAGACTATTTTAAATTCTTAGAAATTTTAAAGAAAACCAAAGATTTATATCAATATAAATTATATTCTTATGTTTTAATGCCAAATCATATTCACTTAGAAATTAAAGATGAAAAAAATAATTTGTCAAAATTTATGCATAGTATGGAGCTTAGTTATGTAAGTTATTTTAATAAAAAATACAATAGAGTAGGACATCTTTTTGAAAATAGGTTTAAAAGCAAAGCAATAGAAAATGCAAGATATATACTTAATTTGCAAAGATATATTCATCAGAATCCACAAAATGCTTATATTAGCACAATTGAAGAATATAAATGGAGTAGTTATAAGGAGTATGTATACAAAAATTTTTTAATTGATAAAGAGGAAATATTAGGATTATTTAGTAATGATATGAATGTAGGACTAAATCTTTTTATAGACTTCAATAAAAAAAGTTATAAATGTCAAAAGAGTGAAGATTTTTTAGAATATGAGATGAAAAAACAATTGACAGATAACGAGCTTATAGATTTTATAAAGGAAGAATTAAAAATAGAAAATATACAAGAGATACAGAAATATAATAAACAGAATAGAAATAAAATATTGAAAAATATAAAAAATATAGAAGGATGGACATACAAACAATTATCTAGGGTATTAGGAATAAATATTAGAGTCATACAAAGAACGATTAGAGATGAAAAAAATGGTTAAACTGTACCTGCCCCAATGGATCAAAATGGTCAATCGGTACCTGTTCCCAATAGACCAAAATGGTCAATCGGTACCTGTCCCCAATAGACCAAAAAAAATAAAAAAAAGACTTGAAATGTAAAGTTTTTTGATATAGAATAAAATTGCTGGTGTAAATGATTAATTTTGCACTAAGCCAAAAAGGTAAGATTGAACAAATTTCAAAAATAAAACTTACCAAAAAAGGAGGAATTTATTATGTCAGTAAAATTAGGAATTAACGGATTCGGAAGAATAGGAAATCTTTCATTCCAAGCAGCTTTAGCAAAGGAAGGAGTAGAGGTAGTAGCAATAAATGACCCATTTATAGCAGCAGATTATATGGCATATATGACAAAATATGATACAGTACATGGAAAATTCAATGGAACAGTTGAAGCAAAAGATGGAGCTTTAATAGTTAATGGAAAAGAAATAAAAGTATATAATGAAATGGATCCACACAATATCCCATGGGGAGAACTTGGAGTTGAATATGTTTTAGAGTGTTCAGGAGTATTTACAACAATGGAAAAAGCACAAGCACACATAGATGCAGGTGCAAAACAAGTTGTAATAAGTGCACCTTCAAAGGATGCACCAATGTTTGTTATGGGAGTTAATAATACAGAATATAAACCAGAAATGAATATTGTATCTAATGCTTCTTGTACAACAAACTGTTTAGCACCACTTGCTAAAGTAATAAATGATAAATTTGGAATTACAGAAGGATTAATGACAACAGTTCATTCAACAACAGCAACTCAAAAAACAGTTGATGGGGCTTCTAAGAAAGATTGGAGAGGTGGACGTGCAGCATCTGCAAATATTATCCCTTCATCAACTGGAGCTGCAAAAGCAGTTGGAAAAGTTATTCCATCATTAAATGGAAAATTAACAGGAATGTCATTTAGAGTTCCAACAGTTGATGTTTCAGTTGTTGACTTAACTTGTAATTTAGCAAAACCAACAACTTATGAAGAAATTTGTAAAGCAATGAAAGAAGCTTCAGAAAATGAAATGAAAGGAATTATTGAATATACAGAAGATCCAGTTGTATCTTCAGATTTCATTTCAGATCCACATACTTCAATATTTGATGCAACAGCAGGAATTATGCTTACAGATACATTTGTTAAATTAGTTGCTTGGTATGATAATGAGTGGGGATATTCTAATAAATTAGTTGATTTAGCTTGTTATATTGCTTCAGTTAAAAATAAATAGATATTTTATTATAGAGTCGAGAAATTTTAAAAATTTCTCGATTTTTTTACGAAATGCTTTCTATATGTTGACAGAGGAGGAAAACTATGTTAAAATAAATAACTGTAATCCGCTTAGTCAAGGTTATATAAAATACTAAAGTAATTTAGTTACCTTTTTTAAGGATTAGCGAGTATACAAATAAGGGAGGTGCATTTTAGATGTACGCAATAATTGAAAGCTGTGGAAAACAATACAAGGTGGCAGAAGGAGATGTAGTATTTTTCGAAAAACTAGATGTAGAAGAAGGAAAAAAAGTAACATTTGATAAAGTTATTTTAGTTTCTGATGAAGGAAAAGTACAAATTGGAACTCCTTATGTTAAAGGTGTAAAAGTAGAAGGAAAAGTAGTTTCTCATGGTAAAGGTAAAAAAATCATTGTGTTTAAAATGAAAGCTAAGAAAAATTATAGAAGAACACAAGGACATAGACAACCTTACACAAAAGTAGAAATTACAGGAATAAAAACAGCTGCTAAAAAAGCAGAAAAAGCTACTGAAAAAGTAGAAGCATAGTTTAGTAATATATGGAGAGAAATAATAAAAAATCTAACCGAAGGGAGTGAGAAAGAATGGCTCATAAGAAAGGTCAAGGTAGCAGCCATAACGGTAGAGAGAGTGAATCAAAACGTCTTGGTGTTAAAAGAGGAGATGGACAATTTGTTTTAGCTGGTAATATCTTAGTAAGACAAAGAGGAACAAAAATACATCCAGGAACTAATGTAGGAAAAGGTAGTGATGATACACTTTATGCATTAATAGATGGAAATGTTAAATTTGAAAGAAAAGGTAGAGACAAAAAACAAGTTAGTGTTTATCCAGTAAATGCAAATAAGTAAGAAATATAAAAGAAGAACTTTGAAATAGGATTCAAGGTTCTTTTTTTATTGTATAGAAAATATTTATATATCAACCTTTTGAACCACTCTACAAAATTTAGTTTGAATAGTAATAAATTCATTGAAATAGTAAAAACAATTATGCAAAATACTTGAAAAATCAATATATTTGATATACAATAGTATTGCAATTATAAAAAGGGGCATAATGTAAATAGAGTTAAATTTTAGGAGGGATTCATAATGGATAAAAAAACAGTAAAAGATATTGATTTAAAAGGAAAGAGAGTATTTGTAAGATGTGATTTTAATGTGCCAATGGATGAAAATCAAAATATCACAGATAATACAAGAATAGTAGCAGCTTTGCCAACAATAAAATACTTACTAGAGCAAAATTGTAAAATAATATTAGCATCTCATTTAGGAAGACCAAAAGGAGAATTTAAACCAGAATTTTCATTAAAACCTGTTGCAAAAGAATTATCTAAATTATTAGATAAAGAAGTAATAATGGCAAAAGATGTAATTGGAGAAGAAACAATTCAAAAAGCATTAAATTTAAAAGAAGGAGAAATAATGCTTTTAGAAAATGTAAGATTTCATAAAGAAGAAACTGACAATGACCCAGAATTTGCGAAAAAATTAGCATCAATGGCAGAAGTATTTGTAAATGATGCATTTGGAACAGCACACAGAGCACATGCATCAACAACTGGAATAGCAAACTATTTACCAGCAGTATCAGGATTTTTAATAGAAAAAGAGTTGAAATTTTTAGGTAATGCAGTAAATAATCCAGAAAGACCTTTTGTTGCAATTTTAGGAGGAGCAAAGGTATCTGATAAAATAGGAGTAATAGATAGTTTATTAGAAAAAGTTGATACTCTAATGATTGGAGGAGGAATGGCATATACATTCTTTAAAGCTCAAGGATATGAAGTAGGAAACTCAATTTGTGAGATGGATAAATTGGATTTAGCAAAATCAGCAATGGAAAAGGCAAAACAAAAAGGTGTTAAATTATTATTACCAGTAGATACAAAAGTAGGGAAAGAATATAAAGAAGATACAGAAAGTAAAATAGTAAAATATACAGAAATTCCAGCAGATTGGGAAGGATTTGATATTGGAACAGAAACAATAAAACTATTTACAGAAGAACTAAAATCTGCAAAAACAGTAGTATGGAATGGACCATTAGGATTATTTGAATTTCCACAATTTGCGATTGGAACAAATGCAATAGCTAAAGCATTATCAGAATTAAATGCAACAACTATTATCGGTGGTGGAGATTCAGCAGCAGCTGTAAAAAAAGCAGGATTAGAAGATAAAATGACACATATCTCAACAGGTGGTGGAGCTTCACTAGAATTCTTGGAAGGAAAGAAACTACCTGGAATAGAATGTTTATTAGATAAATAATAATTGATTAAAAGGATGTTAAAAATGAACGAATTTCAGAAATCTTTGCAAGTAAAGCAATCGAAAAGTATAAAAAGTAATTCAAATACAAAATTTTATAAGATATATGAAAAGAATAGAGAAGGTAAAAAAATATATAAAGGAAGAACAATCAAAGAAGCTAATAGTGAGCATTATTTAGGTGGTGTTTCTTGTTTTATAATTAATGAAGAAGGAAAGGTATTGCTTGAAAAAAGAGCAAATACAAATATAACTGCTGGGGCATATGATTTATGCTCTGGACATATTGATAATAATGAGACACCTACACAAGCTATGGTTAGAGAATATGTAGAAGAACTTCATAAAGGTACACAAGAGGAACAAGATAGAGCAAGAAATGAAGCAATTCAAGGCTTAATTAAATTAGATGAATTGGATTTAAATTTTAAAGATAAGGAAAAAGAAAGAAATTTCTTTATTCAATTTTATGTATTAAAAACAAAAATAGATAAAATATCAGCCCAAAAAGAAGAAGTAGATTCAATAGAATGGATTGCTATGGAAGATGTTTTTGAGATGATACGTAAAGGAAAAACAAAATTTCCTTATGATAAAAGATATGAAAAAATGTTTAATAAAATAAAAGAAATATTTATGCAGAAAAAACAAGAGAATGTTCAAGAAAAATAAAAGAGTGAGGAAAAAATGGTAATAGCATTAGCTGGAGTAACAGGAGTTGGAAAATCATATATAAAAAATCAAATTCATGAAAAAATGGGAATAGAACTTCAAACAATTATAACAACTAGGAAAAAAAGAGATGGAGAAATAGAAGGTATAGATAAGAAATATGTAGATGACAATGAATTTGAGAATTTAAAAAATAAAAAAGAAATTGTTGCAACATTTGAACTCTTAGGAAATAAATATGGTTATCC
>CAJFQT010000063.1 GCA_904419095.1 uncultured Clostridia bacterium
CCTACTTCTACTCTTTTCTCTTTAGGCAAATCTACTCCTGCGATACGAGCCATATCTTTTTGCACCTCCAAATTTATTTTATTTTAAATTTGTTTTTAGTAACTAAAGTTGAAATGCACTATTTAAGTGGTCTTTAGATACATTAAACATATATATAAACACAAATTTGATATAGAAACTTTTTAGTTTCTCAGCCGCTACCTAATTTGTGTTATAAGCTTATTTTATTTAAGGATTAACCTTGTCTTTGTTTGTGTTTAGGGTTTTCACAAATTACTCTAATAACCCCTTTTCTTTTTATTACTTTACATTTGTCACACATTTTTTTAACTGATGGTCTTACTTTCATTTTTAGCACCTCCTTAAATTATCACAAAAAAGAAACTTACGATAATATATTATTTATATTATTAAATTTCTTTCGTGTATTATAATATATAGATGGGTTAATTTTAAACTTTTAAAAAAATTTCTATTTTGCTCTCCATGTAATACGTCCTCTTGTCAAATCATATGGTGAAAGTTCTACTTTTACTTTATCACCTGGTAAAATTTTTATATAATTCATTCTAAGTTTTCCTGAGATATGAGCTAAAATTTGATGTCCATTCTCCAATTCTACTTTAAAATTTGTATTAGGTAAGGCCTCAACTACTGTTCCCTCAACCTCTATAACATCTTCTTTTGCCAAAATTCTCCCCTCCTATAAAGAGCAATTTATGTTAATTTTTTGCATAATTTTGACAATTACGCATAATAACTATTATAGTATACACTATCTTTAAAGAATTGTCAATATTTCTGGCTCTTTTTCTGTAATTAAAATTGTATTTTCATAATGAGCTGCTAAACTTCCATCTTCTGTAACAATTGTCCAACCATCTTCAAGCTCCAAAATATTAGGCTTTCCTTGGATTACCATAGGTTCAATGGCAAGTGTCATACCAGGTTCTAATCTAATTCCTCTTCCTGCTCTTCCGTAATTTGGAATACCCGGATCTTCATGCATTTCTCTACCTATTCCGTGTCCTTGGAATTCTCTAACAACAGAAAATCCTTGAGAATGAACATACTCTCCTATTGCATGACACACATCGCCAATTCTATTTCCTTTTTTAGCATACTTTATTCCTTCAAAAAAAGCTTGCTTTGTAACATCAACTAATCTTTGTGTCTCCTTTGGAACCTTTCCTATAACAAAAGTTCTTGCAGCATCACCATTAAATCCTCCTTTTAATGCGACAGTATCAATACTAACAATATCTCCCTCTTTAATAATTCTATGTTTTGAAGGTATCCCATGAATTACCTCATCATTTATTGATACACAAATTGAAGCTGGAAATTTAGGAACTCCTCTTATCCCAATATCATATCCCTTTTCAGCAGGAATTGCTCCTAAACTTCTCATTTTACTTTCAGCTATTTGGTCTAATTCATATGTAGTCATTCCAGGTTTAATTCTCTTTTCTAATTCTTCATATGTTAATGCAACAACTCTACAAGCTTCTTTCATTAGTTCAATTTCTTTTTTTGACTTTATTGTTACCAAAATTATTACCTCTTTTCTAAATTTGTACTATAATAATCAAATAAATACTTTTTTTATTAATTTCATTTTTAAGAACTTATTAATTAACTCTACTAATCCGAATTTTCTAATTGCACTATAAAAATATTATTTTTAGCAATAACTCCATTATTATTAATTTTATAATTTATCTTATATACATTACCAAATTAATTAATACAATTAATAATTCTTATTAATTGTATTAATCATTAGTTATTCTCTATTAAAACATTTTTACTATATCTTCTGCAACATCTTTTCCCATTTTATTAATTGATTTACTAACTAAAGCTTCATATAAATTACCTTGTTTTTTATAATACTCAATTAATGGGCTAGTTTGGTTCATATATGTATTTATTCTTAATTTTACAGTTTCTGCTGTATCATCTTTTCTTTGAATTAATTCATGACCACATTTATCACAAATACCTTCTTGTTTTGGTGGATTTAATTGTAAATTATAAATTGTTTTACAATCTGGATTAGAACAAATTCTTCTATTTACAATTCTTTCTATTATTTCTTCCTCTGGAGTTGTAAGGTTTACCACTAAATCAACCTTTTTTCCATTTTCAGCTAATATTCGATCTAATGCTTCTGCTTGAACTACTGTTCTTGGAAATCCATCTAATATTACACCATTTTTCACATCATCTTTCTCTAATCTATCTCTCACTATATCTATTGTTATATCATCTGGTACTAAATTTCCTTTAGAAATATAACTATCAGCAATTTTTCCTAATTCTGTTCCATCTTGTATATTTTGTCTAAAAATATCACCTGTTGAAACTTGTTTAATTCCCATTTTTTCTTGTAAAATACCTGCAACTGTTCCTTTACCTGTTCCAGGAGCCCCTAACATTATTATTATCATACTTAACGCTCTCCTTTATCTAATTTTATACTCAATTATTCTACTACAAAAAAATGAATTTATCAAGAATTTTATGACTTTTTCAGAAAAAAATCCCACACCAGTATTTAAAGAATGTCCATTTCCAAAAATGAATAATATATACAGCCATTGTAAATTAAAATAAGTAAATGGTAATAAAAATAATCGTTCAGACTGACGTTTGAACGATTATTTTTTATTAATTTTTATTTCTCTAAAAATCCTTTATAATGTCTCATTACTAATTGTGATTCTAACTGTTGAACAGTTTCTAATGCAACACCTACAACAATTAATATTGAAGTACCACCAAATGCAATATTTAAATTTGTAAATCTCAAGAACATTGGAATTATAGCAATAATTGCTAAGAATAATCCTCCGAACCAAGTTAATTTAGATATTATTGATGATAAATATTCTGTTGTTGGTTTTCCTGCTCTAATTCCTGGAATAAATCCACCATTTTTCTTAATATTATTTGATACTTCTGCTGGATTAAATGTAGCATAAGTATAGAAAAATGTGAACCCAACAATTAATAACAAGTATACTATAGCATTAGCTATTGAATATCCAATTCCTACACTTGATGATGATGTAGCAATTGAAAATTTATATAATCCTGCTAAAAATCCTGTTTGTGAAGCTATATCACTAACAAAAATTTGAATAATCATTGCAGGGAAAGTCATAAATGATGATGCAAAGATTATAGGCATTACACCAGCCATTGCAAGTTTTAACGGAATGTGTGTATTTTGAGCACCCATCATTTTTCTTCCAACTACTTTTTTAGAATATTGAACTGGAACTCTTCTTTCAGCTTGTTGTACAAATACAACCCCAGCTATTAATATAATAGCTCCAATTAAAATTCCTATTGCTAGTAATAATCCTGTTGTACTAAATCCATTGCTCGTCATTATTAATCCCCATAATGTTGTTACAAAGCTTGGTAATCCAGCTATAATACCTGTAAAAATAAGTATAGAAATTCCATTTCCTATTCCTTTATTCGTAATTTGATCTCCAAGCCACATTAAAATTGCAGTACCTGCTACTAAACCTACAACTACAACTGCTCCTGTTAAGAAAGTATTATCAACAAATATTCCTGTTGAACTATATGATAAGAAAATTCCAACAGCTTCAACAATTGCAAGAACAATTGTTAACATTTTAGTATATTTATTAATTTTCTTTCTTCCTTCTTCTCCACCTTCTTTAGTTAATCTCTCTAAAGATGGTATAATCATAGCTAATAATTGTATAACGATTGATGCTGTAATATATGGACTAATAGACATTGCAAAAACAGAAAATCTTGAAAAAGCTCCTCCTGATATAATGTTTATCAATCCTGCAATTCCATCATTTGATGACATTGCTTCATTTAACGCAATATTATCAACTCCTGGAACTGTAATATAACATCCTAATCTAAATACTACTATTAATAATAATGTATATAATAATTTTTTTCTTACTTCTGGTGTTTTTAAAGCATTTGCTATTGTTTTAAACAACTATATCACCTCAGCCTTTCCGCCTAAAGCTTCTATTTCTTCTTTAGCTTTTGCTGTAAATCTTACGGCTTTTACATTTAATTTTTTCTCTAATTTTCCTGTTGCAAGTACTACGATTCCATCATTGATTTTTCCAATAATTCCTTCTGCTAATAATGTTTCTGCAGTTACATCTGTTGCTTTTGATTTATTAAGCATTGTTAATGTTACTTCTGAATAATTTTTAGCATGAATATTAGTAAATCCTCTTTTTGGTAATCTTCTATATAATGGTGTTTGTCCTCCTTCAAATCCACGTCTTACTCCACCACCAGATCTTGCTTTTTGGCCTTTATGTCCTCTTCCAGATGTTTTTCCTAATCCAGAACCCATTCCACGACCAACTCTTTTTCTAGCAACTTTCTTTGTAGTTGATTCTATTTCTCCTAATTTCATTCTCTGCTTGCACCTCCTTATTTTACGAATCACTTATGTTTCTATTTTATAATTTTTTTAAAAATATATCAATAGTTTTTTATTCAAAATTTTATAATATGTCTTCTACTTTCTTACCTCTTTTTTTAGCAACTTGTTCAATTGTTTGCATAGATTTTAGACCTTCTATTGTAGCATATACAACGTTTCTAGGATTATTTGTTCCTATAACTTTTGTTCTTATATCTTTATATCCTGCAAGTTCTAGAACTGGTCTAACACTTCCTCCTGCAATAACTCCTGTACCAACTTCTGCTGGTTTTAGTAAAACTTTTGCACTTCCGAATTTTCCTACAAATTCATGAGGTACTGTTGTTCCCACAACTGGAACTTCTATTAAGTTTTTCTTTGCTTCTTGTATTGCTTTCTTTATTGCATCTGGAACTTCAGCTGCTTTACCATTTCCTACACCAATGTGTCCATTTTCATCACCAACAACAACAACTGCACTAAATCTAAAAGTTCTACCACCTTTTACAACTTTTGCAACTCTGTTTATGGCAACTACTTTTTCTTTCAATTCATTTTTTTCTTCCATTGGTTGCTATTCCCTCCTTTTTTCTATTCTAAAATTTTAGTCCGCCTTCTCTTGCTGCTTCCGCAAGTTCTTTTACAACTCCGTGATATATGTATCCTCCACGGTCAAATACTACTGTGTCTATTTTCTTAGCTTTTGCTTTTTTAGCTATTAATGTACCTAATTCTTTTGCTGCTTCTTTATTAGCATATTTTGTTTTTACATCTTTATCTAATGTTGATGCACTTACTAATGTATTTCCAGCAACATCATCAATTATTTGTACATATAAATTTGTGTTACTTCTATATACACATAATCTTGGTCTTTCTGCTGTTCCAGATATTTTTCTTCTAACTCTTAAATGTCTTCTTTCTCTTTCCATTTTTCTATCTGTCTTTTTAGCCATTTTTTTCTCCTTTCTTCTATAAAATTCAGGTATTTTATTTTATAGAATTTTTCATTTCTATTTTCAGATAAATATATAAAAATATTTCTTTAAAAATTTTTATTCTATTTACCAGTTTTTCCTTCCTTACGTCTAATAACTTCTTCTGCATATTTAATACCTTTACCTCTATATACTTCAGGTGGTCTTTTTGTTCTTATAACTGCTGCTGTTTGACCAACTAATTCTTTATCAATTCCTTTTACAATAATTGTATTTGGATTTGGTACATCGAAAGTTATTCCTTCTGGTGCTTCGAAAATTACTGGATGTGAATATCCTAATGTTAGATTTAAATTATTTCCTTGTTTTACAACTCTGTACCCAACTCCATTTATTTGTAATTCTCTAGAAAATTCATCTTTAACACCAATTATCATATTGTTTATCAAAGTTCTTGTTAATCCATGTAAACTTCTATTTTGTGGTTCGTCATTTTTTCTTGTTACTACTATTGTGTTATCTTTCATTTCTAAAGAAATATTTTTATGTACTTCTCTTTCTAGAGTACCTTTTGGACCTTTTACAGTAATTTTATGTCCGTCTATTTTTACTTCAACTCCATCTGGTACTGTAATAGGTTTATTTCCTATTCTTGACATTTTTTGTTTCCCTCCTTTTCTAATGTCAGGGGACACACCTTTTCTTTGGGTAATTCCACTAAGACTAAAGGAATGTTCCTTTTCCATGTGTTGATTAACCCTTATTTTGGTTTATCTCCTATTTATTATTACCATACATATGCTAAAACTTCTCCACCTACACCTAATTCTCTTGCTTCTTTATCTGTTTTTAGTCCTTTTGATGTAGAAATTATAGCAATTCCTAAACCATTCAATACTTTTGGTAAATCTTCCTTAGAAGCATATACTCTAAGTCCTGGTTTACTTATTCTTCTTAATCCGTCAATTACTCTTTTTCCTTTTTCATCATATTTTAAAGTAATTCTTATAATTCCTTGATTATTTTCTTCTTTTATTTCTTCGAAAGATTTAATGTATCCTTCTTTGAATAATATTTCTGCAATTCCTAACTTCATATTTGATGCTGGTACATCAACTGTTTTATGCTTAGATGTATTTGCATTTCTTATTCTTGTTAGCATATCTGCAATTGGATCTGTTGTATTCACTCTTGAATTCCCTCCTTTTTTCTAATGTCAGGAGACATACCTTACCTTCAGGTCATATCAACTTAGGTATAAGGAATATCCCTTCCCCTTGTGATTTAGCAATTGACCCTTGATTTGGTTTATCACCTGTTATTTTTTTATTTCAGGACACACCTTTCCTTTATGGCATCTCCTACTTAAATATTACCAGCTAGCTTTCTTTACACCTGGTATTTCTCCTTTATGTGCTAATTCTCTAAAGCATACACGACAAATACCATATTTTCTGATATAAGCATGTGGTCTTCCACAAATTCTACATCTGTTGTATTCTCTTGTTTTATATTTTTGTGGTCTTGCTTGTTTAACTTTCATTGATTTTTTAGCCATAGCTTCTATTTTCCTCCTTACTTTTTTTTAACTAAAATACAAATGTCTGATACATTTGCACAAGTTATCCGTAAAGCTTATTGTTGCTAACGGCTAACTTAATTTTTAAAAGGCATACCCATAAGTTTTAATAATTCTTTTGCTTCTTCATCAGATTTAGCAGTTGTTACAAATATAATATCCATACCTCTTAATTTGTCTACTTTATCATATTCGATTTCTGGGAATATTAATTGTTCTTTAACTCCCATTGCATAGTTTCCTCTTCCATCAAATGAATTAGCTGATACACCTCTAAAGTCTCTAACTCTTGGAAGTGCTACATTAAATAATTTGTATGCAAAATCATACATTTTATCTGCTCTTAATGTAACTTTGCATCCTACATTTACACCTTCTCTTAATTTAAATGCTGCAATTGATTTTCTTGCTTTTGTTACAACTGGTCTTTGACCTGTAATTTGCATTAAATCATTCATTGCATTTTCTAATGATTTTGGATTTTCTTTTATATCTCCTAATCCTATATTTATAACTATTTTATCAAGTTTTGGAACTTGCATAACTGACTTATAATTAAATTTTTTGATTAATGCTGGGATTACTTCTTTTTCATATTGCTCTCTTAATTTTTCCATTATATTTCTAATCCTCCTTCCTTTATATTATTTTAATTTTGCACCGCATTTTTTACAAACACGTACTTTTTGATCTTTTTCTACTGTATATCCAACTTTTGTTACTTTTCCGCATTTAGGACATACAACATTTACTTTTGAACTTGGAATAGCACATTCAACTGAAAGTATTCCGCCTTCTTCTCCTGCTTTTCTAGGTTTTACATGTTTTTTTCTTACATTTACACCTTTTACAACGATTTTGTCAGCTTTTGGTATTACTTCTAATACTTCTCCTGTTTTTCCTTTATCATTTCCTGATAAAACTGAAACATTATCGCCTTTTTTTATTCTCATTAGAGATTCCCTCCTTTTC
>CAJFQT010000064.1 GCA_904419095.1 uncultured Clostridia bacterium
TAATTTTTGATTTTTTATATTTTTGCATATTGCAATTTTTTTAATAAAATGCTATATTTATTTTGTACACATTAAATTCATAAATCAAAATAATTTATATAAATCAAATTTAATTTCCACACAAAAAGTTATATAGCATTTATTTAAAGTAAAAACTCGAATTAAACTCCTTTAGAATAAAGGGATTAAGATTATTTAAAATAATTAAAATCCAATTAATCTAAAAGAGTTTTTTTATATTTTTAGACAATTTTTTAAAATATTAACAACACCAAATAGCAAATTAATTAAAATGCACTTAAAATCTAGACACAAATATGTACAATATGATAAAATCAATTAGAAAAGGAGAGCGATAAAAATGGAAAAATCACAAGTATATTTCACAGATTTCAGAGCAAGACCAGGATACAACTTATTACAAAAATTAGAAAAACTAATAAAAAAAGCAGGAATTGAAAAAATTGACTTTGAAAACAAATATGTAGCAATAAAAATTCACTTTGGAGAGCCAGGAAACTTAGCATACTTAAGACCAAACTATGCAAAAGTAGTAGCAGATGTTGTAAAAAAATTAGGAGGAAAACCATTTTTAACAGACTGTAACACATTATATGTAGGAGCAAGAAAAAATGCTTTGGATCACATAGATGCAGCATATCTAAACGGATTCACACCTTTCTCAACAGGATGTAATGTAATAATAGCAGATGGATTAAAAGGAACAGACGAAAGCTATGTAGAAATTAACCAAGAATATGTAAAAACAGCTAAAATCGGTAGAGCAATAATGGATGCAGACATAGTAATCTCACTAAACCATTTTAAAGGACATGAAGGAACTGGATTTGGAGGAGCAATTAAAAATATAGGAATGGGATGCGGTTCAAGAGCTGGAAAAATGGAGATGCATAGTAGTGGAAAACCAGAAGTAATATATGAAAAATGCAAAAAATGTAAACAATGTATAAAAATATGTGCACACGGAGCAATATCATATGACGAAAATGGAAAAGCACAAATTGACCACAACAAGTGTGTAGGATGTGGAAGATGTATAGGAATATGCAATTTTGATGCAATAAAATCACCAAATGACGAAGCAGCAGACATTTTGAATAAAAAAATGGCAGAATATGCATATGCAGTAGTAAAAGAAAAACCACAATTTCATATTAGTTTAATTTGTGATGTATCACCAAACTGCGACTGTCATGCAGAAAACGATGCACCTATAGTTCCAAATATAGGAATGCTAGCATCATTTGATATGGTAGCACTAGATAAAGCATGTGCAGATTTAGTAAATAAACAAGAAGCATTTCAAAATAGTGCATTAGGTGAAAATATAGAAAAACACGTTGAAGGACATGATAATTTCCACATAAATCATCCAGACACAAACTGGGAAAGTCAAATAGAACACGGAGTAAAAATAGGACTAGGAAAAGAAGATTATGAATTAGTTATCATAAAATGAGTGAAATAGATGAACTTTGAAGGAATTGTTGACATTCTTTAAAGTTCATTTTCAAAATAATAAAGTAATTAATAATATGCATGAAAAAACTAATTAAATAAAAGTCAAGAAACATACTATAAATTTCAAAGAGGAGAAAAATAATGGAAAATCAATTTCAAAGAGAAGAAATGTTAATAGGAAAAGAAAAACTAGAAAAGTTAAAAAAATCAACAGTAATAATATATGGAATTGGTGGAGTAGGATCATTTGTATGTGAGGCACTTGCAAGAGCGGGGATAGGTCACTTAATACTAGTAGACTATGACAAATTAGATATTACAAATATAAATAGGCAAATAATAGCAACACATTCAAGCATAGGAAAACTAAAAACAGAAGTAATGAAAGAAAGAATTTTAGATATAAATCCACAAGCAATTGTCGAAACATATAACAATGAAGAAACAAAAATAAAAGAAGAAACACTAATTACTGAAAAAATAGACTACATAGCAGACTGTGTTGACACGATATCAACAAAAATAAAACTAATCCAAGAAGCAGATTACAAAAAAGTTCCAATAATATCATCAATGGGAACAGGAAACAAACTAGACCCAACCAAATTTGAAGTTTCAGATATATATAAAACATCTGTATGTCCACTTGCAAAAGTCATGAGAAAAGAATTAAAAAAAAGACAAATAAAAAAATTAAAAGTAGTATATTCAAAAGAAGAACCACATAAAGAAAAAGAAGAAACCAGCAAAAAAACTCCAGCCAGTATTTCATTTGTACCATCAGTTGCAGGACTAATAATGGCAGGAGAAATTATAAAAGACTTAGGGAACATTGTGTAGGGGATGATTTGGAGTGTACCAAACATTCCAAAAAAACGAATATTTTAAAAATAAATAGAAATAATATAAATTATGGAAAAGTTAGAAAAAAAATTAAAAAACAGAAAAAAATTTATATTATTTCTATTTTTTTGTGCGTTTATCACAACAATTGTATTTTTAAGGGGAGAATCAAGTGCATCAGAGAAAAAAGAGGGAATAGAAAATTTCCCAGAAAGTTATAGACCATATCTTCAAGAATTAAAAAGGAAATATCCAAATTGGAATTTTACAGCTCTATATACTGGATTTGACTGGAATTATGTGATACGGACAAGAAAATATTTTTGGGAAAAATTTAGTTCCAAAATCATATTCAGATAGATGGAAAAATACAAAACCAGGAGAATATAATGTGGAAGTAGATGCAGGATGGGTAGACTGTTCTAGACAAGCGGTGGAGTATACCATGGATCCTAGAAATTTTTTGAATGAAGTGAGGATTTTTCAATTTGAAACATTATCATTTGAAGAAGCAACTAGCACAAAATCTACAATTGAGAAAATATTATATGGAACAGAATTTTATAATAAAAAAGTAGATTATTATAACAGCTCTGGAGCATTAATTTCTACAAATAGTTTATATTCTGACTTAATTTTAAGTGCTGGAAGGACATCAAGAGTAAGTAGCTTGCATTTAGCTTCAAGAATAAAGCAAGAAGTGGGACCATTTCTATCACATTCGTCAATTAGTGGAACAGTAGATGGATTTAAAGGATTATATAATTTCTACAATATAGGAGCAACAAGTTCATCAGAACCTATGGGAGCAATTAAAAATGGGCTTCAATATGCGAAAGATGGAAAAGGTATGAGTAGTGATAAGAAGGCTAAATATTTAATACCATGGGATAACAAAGAAAAGGCAATAACAGGAGGAGCAATCTTTATTGGAGAAAGTTATATAAATGTAGGTCAGAACACAATTTATTTACAAAAATTTGATGTAAACGATGATAGAAAAGGTACGTTATTTACACATCAATATATGACAAATGTATTAGCACCATATAGTGAGGGAAAATCAACATATAATGGATATAAGAATGGAAATATATTAAATTCTAATTTATCTTTTTTAATACCTGTATATGAAAATATGCCAGAATTACCAACAGAAACGCCTAATATTAATCCAAATGATTATACATCAGATAATACAAATGTTTATGCAGATGTTTCAACAGTATTAAATATACGTTCAGGTCCAAGCACATCATATGACATAGTTGCCACAGTTTCAAAAGATGAGGTAATGACAAGAATAGCAAAAGGAAAACAAACAGGAGAGTTATGGGATAGAGTAAAACTTTCAAATGGAATCTTAGGGTATGCATTTCAAAGCTATTTAAAAGAAGTTCCAGAAGAACCAGAGATACCAATTCAAGAGATACGACTATCATTATCCAAAAATCCAATAAATAAAAATGAAAAAGTTTCATTAGAAGTAAAAATTTTGCCAGAGAACGCAACAGATAAAACAATCAAATATTCATCAAGTGATACTTCTATTGCAATGGTCGATGAGAGTGGAACAATTTTAGGACTACGTTCAGGAAATGCAATAATTACAGCATATTCAGAAAAATATAATATAAAAAAAGAAATTAAAATACAAGTTTATTCAGAAGTCACAGATTTAATTTTAGATGTAACAGATATTGTACTAATAAAAGGGCAAAGCACAAAAATAAATGCAAATGTTATGCCAGAAGATGCCAATAATCCTAAAGTAATATTTAGTTCAAATAATAATGCAATTGCAACTGTTGATAGTGAAGGAAATATCAGCGCAATAGAAGAAGGAGAAACACAAATAATAGCAACAACAGAAGAAAATCAGATACAAAAAGAAGTGAATGTTAAAGTAGTAACCTTAGATGAAAATATAGAATTTACAGATTTAATAATAAAAGGCAATATAATATCAGGATTAGAAGAAGGAAAAAATAGTGTATTAGAAATAAAAAATAAAATACAAACAACATATAAAATAGAAATTTATAATGAAAACAATGAAGTTTTATTAGACAGCCAACCAGTAGGAACAGGAAATATCTTAAAATGCTTTGATGAGAATAATAATGAAGTAATGGAATATATCTTTTTATATTATGGTGATGTAAATGGAGATGGAAAGATAAATAGTATAGATTTATTAGTACTTCAAAGGCATATACTAGAAATAGAAAAATTAGAAGGAGTAAAAGTAAAAGCAGGAAATATAAATAAAGACGGAAAGAAACCTACATCTAGAGATTTATTATTAATTCAAAGACATATTCTAGGATTGCAAAAAATAGATCAAAAAGAAAAGATAAAGGTTTATAGGCATCCATAAAAACCTAAATATATAAAATAAGGTGAGAATTTGAAAAAATATAATTTAGCCATCTTAAAAAACAACAAAATATTTTCAGTATCAATATTAATGACCGTATTTATTATAATAACAGCAATACCAATTACAACCAAGGCAACACAAGAAATAAATATTGAAACAGACAAAACAGAAATGTTAGTAGATGATAATGTAGTATTAACAATATCGAGTAGAGATGTACCAATAGCATCTGCAGACATAGAAATATTTTTTGACGAAAGCCAATTCGAATTCATATCAGGTCCAGAATTATTAGACAAAAAAGAAAATAGTATAAAATACAGTTGGTTTGATGAAGATGGAGGAGTAACAGAAATAAATAATAGAGAAATATTTTCTATAGTACTAAAAGCAAAAAAAGAAGGGATTTTTCAAATAGGGATAACAGGTAAAGCTTATGATAAAAACGGAAATGAATTGAATATAGAATTTAAAGGAGTTTCTTTATATATAGAAAAAGAATCAAACGAAAGCTATTTACAAACCCAAGGAACAACTAGCATAGACGATAGAGCAGACAATGCCTTTTTACAAAATTTAAGACTTAATGAAGAAGGATTAGAGCCACAATTTGAAAAAGATATATTTAAATATTATATTATAGTAAATGAGAATATTCAAAACTTAGAAGTCACAGCTATTCCAGAAAATATTAATTCAACAGTATATATAAATGGAAATACAGACTTAAAACTTGGAAATAATGACATACGAATAGAAGTGATATCAGCTGATAAAACCAAAAAGAATGAATATATAATTCATGTTTCTAAAACAAAAGATATAGAAAAAGCAAATACAAATTTAGAAACGCTAGCTATTGAGAATGTGCCATTAGAACCGGAATTTGAAGCCTCAGTTACAAATTATAAAGTAACAGTAGAAAACAATATAAGTCAAGTTAATATACTAGCTATACCTGAAAATATAAATGCAAAAGTCTCAATAGAAAAAGATGAGGAATTAAAAATAGGTGATAATATAGCAAACATTACAGTACTTGCAGAAGATGGATTTTCACAAAAAAAGTATGTTATAAATATTCATAGAATGAATGAAGAAGAACAAAATGAATATGAAAGAAGGCAAGAGGAAAATCAAAAAAAATTAGGAGAATTATTAAGTACAAGTGAAGATAATACTTCTATCAATAAAGATATGCAAATCAGTGAAAAAGAAAATAACAATACAAAGAAAAATGTGGCTTTGATAATTATAGGAATAATTTTTGTAATTATGGTAGTATTAATTGTATATTTATTTCGTAAAAACAGTAGTAAAAAATAGTATATCAAAAACATGAAGAGCTTATCCGTGCTAATAAATAGATATTTAAGAGTTTTAGAAAATACGGCAGAAGTAACTATTATTAAAACAATAAAAAAATAATAATTAAATTTACGAGATAATAATATTTTTCCCAGAAATCTTTTAATTAAGTTTTCTGGGATTTTACTAATGTATAGAAAAATTCAAATTACTTTACTAGTACATAAATTTTTTAATTTGCAACAATAAAGAGTCATTAAAAATAATCCATGGAAACTTTACAAACATATCTCAGCAACTTTTATATAATAATAAAGATAATGACATATTTTACATTAAAACTATTAATAAAAAACAATAAAGATATAATAAAAATATACGTAAAAAATAATATAATATTAATAAAAGTATAAAAATATAAAAAAACAAAAAAATAATTTAAAAATAATAATTATATTATTGACAATATAAGAGAAATATAGTAGTATTAAATTGTCAATAAAATCAATGCAAAAATGCCAAGTTCGAAAACTTGGCAAAACTCAAAAAAATTAATTATAAATACAAGACCAATTGTATTTATTTCAATTTCATTATAACATAGAAATAGAAATAATGTAAAGTATTTATAATTAATATTTCATGAAAGCAAGTTATTTTATCATGCTTTCAGTAGATTAAATAACACAAAAGAAAGGAGGATATTAATTATGAATATAAAAGCATTATTCAAAAGATTAAAAATTAAGTTAGAAATAATATTAGACATTTCAAATAAAAACAACCAATAGAAGTAAAAAACAATAAAGAGGCAGAAAGAAATATCTGAAAATGCCTCTTTGTAAAAATTTAAAGAAAGGAGCATATGATATATATTAATATTTTTAAATATATCATAGAAATAAAATGGAATTTAAAACATTAAAAGAAATTTTTCAATATCTAATGAACGGTTATAAATATGAACTTAAAAAAGTAGAAACCAAAAGAGGAATCCAAAGAAGATTAGAAAACGAAGAAATAGAAAGCCAAATAGATATTTTGCTACAAGAAAAATTAGAAATTGAAGAACTAAACATAAAAGTAAAATTAGGACCACCATATAATAGAATAGAAGTACCATGGATTCAAATATTTTCTTCAGAAAATAGAAAAGGAACAACTGGCAGATATATAGGAATTAGTTTTAATCCAGAAGAACAAATAATAGAAAGTTGGATTGGATTTGGTTGTACAGGAAAAAGACAATCTCAAATAATAGTAGAAGCAAAAGAATATGCTCATAAATATATGACAATTGAATCAAATTTAAAACGAAAATATATGTATATGCCCAATCCAAAAGATGCAATAATTATAAAAAAACAAATTTTTTTAAAAGACTTTACAGATAAAGAATTTACTGAAGATATTAATTATTTGTCAAATTTATATAAAACATATGAAAAAAAATATGAACTAGCAATATTTAAAGAAAATAAACAATCTGAAACAAAGGCAAATATAAAAAAATATGATATAGAGGAAATGAATAAAACTCTTTTATCACTAGTAGAACAAGTAGGAAATCTAGCCAAAGAGATTCAGGAATTAAATTCTAAAATATAGATATAGGATAATATTGTTACAAATAAAGTTCTAACTAACTACAAATAAGAATACAATTTAACAAAAGTATTCACATAAAGGAGTTAGAACAATGATGGGTGTATCAATTGAAGAAAGAGCTATAGAGCTTGCACATTATATAATAGATTCAAAAGACACGGTAAGAGGAGCAGCAAAAAAATTCGGAATAAGTAAAAGTACAGTACACACCGAAGTAACATTCCAGAACGGTAAAAATAAATCACCTATAATCCCAGAAAGTATTGAAATTAAAAAGGTTTTCTTAGCAGAG
>CAJFQT010000065.1 GCA_904419095.1 uncultured Clostridia bacterium
CAATCCCAGATTCAGTAACAGCAATAGGAGAAGGAGCATTTTCAGAATTAGAAGGCTTAAAAACAATAATAATACCACCAACAGTAAAAAGAATAGAACGAAATGCGTTCAAAAATAATACAACATTAGAGAATGTAGTAATACAGGAAAGAGATGGGGAAGGATTAGAATATATTGGAACTAGTGCATTTTATGGATGTAGTAATTTGAAAACAATAAATTTACCAGATACTATCACTTATATTGGATATACTTGTTTTTTAAATGATAAGATGTTAAACAATATAATCTTACCAGATAATTTAAAAATAATATACGATCAAACATTTGAAGGTTGTACTAACCTAAAAGATATAAAATTGCCAAAGAATCTTGAAACATTAAGTACGGAATGTTTATCAGGTACATCATTGGAAAAATTGAAATTCCCAGCAAACCTAAAAACAATTTCAACAGGTGCGTTACTTATAAATACACTGCAAGAAATAGACACATCCGAAAACAATTTTTTTGAATTCAAAAATGGAGTACTATATACTAAAGATTTAGAAACTTTAGTATTAGCACTTCCAAATATAACAAATGTAGATATTGAAAAATCAGTTAAAAATATAACGGGAAATGCATTTTCTAGATGTAACAATTTATTAACAATTAACATTCTAGAAAATGTACAAACAATAGATAGAAGAGTTTTTACTAACTCAAACTTAAAAAGCATCATTGTAGATTCAAAAAACAACTATTTTATGTCAGATGAAAAAAACAATTTATATAGTAAAGATGGAACTATTCTTTATAGATTATTTGATACAGGAGAAGTAACAATAAAAGAAGGTGTAAAAAATATAATAGGAGGAGCTATATTGGATAATAATTCAATAAAGTCAATAAATTTACCAGAGAGTTTTGTAGGGAATACGACCAATGATTGGGGAACTTTTCCTCATATAGATTATTTGCTGATTCCAAAGAACGTTAATACTTTTGACAAGCAAGTATATTATAGAATTAATAATATAGAAGTTAGTGAAGAAAATCCATATTTCAAATCTCTAAATTCGGAATATATATTAAATAAAGAAGGTACAGAACTATATTGGGTAAAAAGTCAATTAGAAAATATAACAATTCCAGAAAGTGTAAAAGAAATAAAAGTATATGCTTTAATGTATTCAGAAGCAGAAACAATCAATTTACCACAAAAAATAACAAAATTAGGAGCTTATATACTAGCATATTCAAAAACAAAAAAGATAGAAATACAATCAAAAATAGAAGAAATTCATAGTAGTACTTTTGCAGCCGCAGAAAATTTATCCGAGGTTATAATTCATAAAGAAAAAGATGAAATTTCAGGTTCACCTTGGGGAAATATGTTTGGGGATAGAGCTATTATATGGGATAATTAAATTAATATATTAATAAAAAAACTCTTGAGAAATGACTCAAGAGTTTTTGTCAATATTAATTGCTATAGCAAATGAGCTTATGCAATTGATTAGAGGACATTAGCTCTTTGGGTAACATATAGAGGTTTTGTTAACCCAGAGCTGTCTTCATTGTATTGAGGATAATAACCAAAAAGATGAACTTTTGATTCATCAAAATAAAAGATCTCGTCCCATTTCCGGTTTCTTTCCTCTTTATACTTATCGTGGTTAGCAGGTTTATACTTCCATTGTTGGATAGTTGTAACTTGAATTTCGGAAAAAATTCGAAGTTTGCTATCAGTTTTGGAAATCAACTCATAAGATGAGTGATAAGCCTGATAACCTTTGTCTTTTGGATAACGAATGTAATCCTTTCCCAAATTGGATAATTCAGGTATAATGATATCCTCATTGGGGAGCAAAACATCTGGATGTTCTGCTGGGTCAAAATCGCTCTTGGAAACTACTTTATCTGGGACAGATAAGTTTACATACAATGGAAAAACATCTGAACAGTTAAGCTCTGAAAATTTTTCCATCCCTTCCTGAGCAATTTGGTAACAGGTTTTAAGAGTTTCTTGAGTTTCAGGTTCATAAAGTATTACCCTCAAAGCTGTCAAGTCCTTAATCTCTGGTGACTTACCATCAAAAATTCTATCACACCGCTTATAAAGTTCACTAAGACCTCCTTTAAACCTCTGAGTAGTGCAATAGTGAAGATTTGGATGATTTTCTGCAATAAGGTTATAGCAAGTGCTGCTTACTGAAGCAGTCATCTTCATATAATTGAAGGCTTCTTTTCTTATTTGAGCCGATTCATAAAGCTGAGAAGCTAACTGAAGAATCAGGAAATCTTTAGAAGTAAAATTTTCTGAAATTTTCTTACTAAAGCTTTCCATTAATTCTGGCACAGTATTTGAGCTATAAAGAGCCTCCCGAAATAAATCACCAAGAAGTTGCTGTTTCTGTTCAATCATAATTAAAGTTCTCCTTTCATATTGACAAAATAATGTATATATGTATTATTATACCAGAAAACCAACAAAAAGTAAACATAATACACATTTTGATTGCTTACTAATAAAAGAGCAACAAAAATATGCATATAGTATAAAAAACTATATGCATAATAGAAAAATATATTTAAATAAAAGTAAGAAAGTCATAAGTAATGTATCTAATTCTTAGATTTTACTTTTCTAACTCATTTTTTTGAAATCTATTTATTTCAGGTATAAAAGCTTCATTCTCATCATTTTTTAAAATATCATCTAATTGTTTAGCATATTCATTATTTTCAAGTAGTAATTTTTTATAATAATGATGAATATTTTCAGCAATTGAATATCTTTTTATATAGCCGTTTCCAATATATTTTGTATAGTAAGGGACAACATGTTCAGAAAGTTTTTGCATAAAAGCACGAGTACCTTTTAATTTTGAAGTATTATCAAAATATTTCAAACTATGTTTTTTCAAATAATCATTAATTTTTCTATTTGGAGCTTTAGTAGGTAAATCCTCCAAATATCTTTTTTTACCACTTAGACTATTATGAGTTATAGGACCATATTTTGATAAATATTCAACCTCAGAAGACCTATCTTGTAATTCAGCTTTCCAAGCAGGAAGTAAAGTACTCTCAACAGAAAAATGAATAGCCGTATACCCAGTACTATCATGAAAAAACTTTTTTCTATCATCATTTAAAAACAATCCAAGTTTTTTTAATTTTTCAGAAGTACTAAAAATATGTTCTATAGCATAATCACCAGCAATCATACAAACAATATTATTAAAATCATTAAAAATTTTCTCGGTTTCTTGTATTTCTGATTGACTATTTTTGGCATCATTCATTTTTAATAGCAACTTTTTAGATTTATTTCGGTAAGATAATAATTTTTTAAATTCTATACATTGTCCTAGATAATTAATTTTATGTTTTAAAACATTAATATCCTGTGCAAACTGTTTCAAAACAGGATCTTTACTCAAAAGAGTTTTTATACTCAAAGAAGTATCACCGTAATTTTTATTATAATAATCAGAATATTGTTTTTCCAATTCAAACAATTCTCTTTGAGTAGATAAAAGATTTTTTTTACAATTCTCAATAAAAGACTTATCAATTTCAAAGTTATCATTAACATTTTCAACAACCAATCTCATACCAATAATATCATAATTAATATGTTTATTAAAATCAGATTTAAAATCACTTTTATCAAATTCAGAATCTTTAACAGTACCATTATTATAATTTTTTTCTACAACTTTAGAATCTTTACTATTATTTGCATTAAAGCTTTTTCTTGACTTGTATCTATATTTCAAACGCATCTCATCAGGTTTGAAGTATTTTTCTAATTCTGTACCGAGAGTAGAAAGAACAACATCTGTATAATTTTCGTACTCTGGAGAGTGTAATAAATTAAATATGGCAACATTATATTGCTCAAATAATGGAACAGAAAGAGAAGACTGAAAAAGCTTATGTTTGTCTTGCATAATATCATCTCCTAATTTATACCATATCTTCTTAATTATACCATAAATGCAAGAAAAAAACAAACTTATTGACATAAATAGATAAGCAAGATATAATAGTGGAGAAAGGAAAAGTGAACAAAATGGAAAAAGTAGAATTATTAGCACCTGCAGGTTCTTTTGAAAAAGCAAAAATAGCATTTTTATATGGAGCAGACGCAGTATATTGTGGAACATCATCATTATCATTAAGAACAAGAGCAGATATGGGAAATGAAGATTTGATAAATACAATAAAATATGCACATGGCATAGGAAAAAAAGTATATGTAACATTAAATATATTTGCATGGGATGAAAAATATCCTGAAATAATCGAAATGGCGAAAATCTTAAACGATATAAAACCAGATGGAATAATAGTAGCAGATGGGGGAGTAGTAGAAGTATTAAAAGAATATGCACCAAATGTAGACATTCATATTAGCACACAAGCTAATATAGTAAGTATGCATTCAGCAAATTTTTGGTACAAAAACGGAGCAAAAAGAATGGTTTTAGCAAGAGAACTTAACAAAGAACAAATAAAATACATTATGAAAAACAAACCAAAAGACATGGAAATAGAAATATTCATACATGGAGCAATATGTTTTGCTTTTTCAGGAAGATGTTTTTTAAGTGATTTCTTATCAGGAAGAAGTGCAAACCTAGGAAGTTGTTCACAAAGTTGCAGATGGTCTTATAATTTATATGCAGAAGAAAAAAACAATCCAGGAGAAATGATGCCAATAGAGCCAAGTGAATATGGAACAAGTATATTTTCTTCAAAAGACCTATGCCTAATAAAAGAAATACCAGAAATAATTGAAATGGGAATAGACAGTCTAAAAGTAGAAGGAAGATTAAAAACAGAATATTACATAGCAAGTGTAATAGGAGTATACAGAAACGCAATTGACGATTATATAAAAGATCCAAATAATTATGATTATACAAAATATCTAAAAGAATTAGAAAAAGTAAAAACAAGAGCATTAACAACATTTTATTTCAATGACAGAAACAACCAAGACATCCAAGACTATACTGGAAGACAATATAATGAAGATTACGAATTTGGAGGAAAAGTGGTAGAATACAATAAAGAAAAAAGTATTGTAGAGATAAAAAACAAAATATCAGTTGGAGACACATTAGAATTACTTATACCAAACAAATTAGAACCAGAAATATTTAAAATCGAAAAATTATGGGACATAGAAACTGGAGAAGAAATAGACTTCATAAGCCCAGGAGTAAAAAATCAAAAAGTAATGATGAAAATCCCAGTAAGTTGTGATAAAGATTGGATACTTAGAAGAAAAAAATAAGAAAAATATGATGTGTTTCGATAAAGATTAAAAGATGTATCTCAAAATTACTATAGAGATACATCTTTTAATTAATATTTTTAAATTTATATTAAGTATTATCCCAAAAGATAGCTCTATCACCATATGGATTTCCCCAAGGACTTCCTGATACCGAATTTTTTTCTTTATGTATTATTACTTCTTTCAAGTTCTGAGTACCAGTAAAGGCATATGATACAATTTTTTCTATATTTGATGAAATTTCTAGTTTTTGTATATTTGACATATATGTTACATAAGTTCCAATTTCTGTAACAGAGTCAGGTAACTTTACATAGGTTGCTTTTGACTCTTGTAATGCATAACCTTTTATAACTTTAACAGTTTCAGGTATTTTTACATCTTGCAAATCTGATTTTACCCAATACAATTCTGTTCCATCTTTGCTTAATACATATTCATTATTTATTGATTTAAAATAAGGATTGTCACTACTTACTTCTATATTTTTAACTTGTTTATACATATATTTATAAAAGCTTTTAACATTTTTAGGCAAATATAAATAATTTAAAGTTGGGAAAACGTTATATTCAATATATTGGTCACCAATAAAACTTTCCGGTAAAGTTATTCCTGTTATTCTTCCATCCGTATAAAATGCCCCTAGCACTATATTTTCAACTCCATCTTTAATTACTATATTACCTGCATCTAATGACTTATATAATACTTTCCCATCTTTGCTATATAAATTATTATCTATAACCACAAAATATTCGTTTTCAGGATTTACTTTAATTTCAGTATAAGTATTTTGAGGAAATGCAAGAATATCGATATTTTTCACTTTTGCAGGAAGTTCAATAGTTTTTAATTCAGTACATAAATGAAAAGCATTCTGGCTTATATTTTCAACACTATCTTCGATATTTATAGTTTTTAAAGTTGATATAACAAATAATAAAGTTACTTTATCTTTTGTATACAAAACACCATTTATAAATTCATAATAATCATTTTCAGAAGTATCAATAAATTCTATCGCACTTGGAAAAATACTTCCATCAATTTTTTTTAAGGTTTTAGGAAATTTAAGTTCTTTTATTGCACAATTTGTAAAACATTGACTTCCTATTTTTTCTAAGTTATCTGACAATTTTAAACTTTTTAAACTTTTACAACCATTAAATGTTTGAACTTGCAAAGTAGTTAAATTTGATGGTAAAACGACATTATCTAATTTTATACAATCTTTGAAACAATTAGCACCAATAGATTTTACACTTTCAGGCATTTCTATTTTCTGTAAATTTCCGCATCCTAAAAAAGCGTTGATTTCTATTGTTTCTACACCATTTTCTAAAATAACTTCTTCTAAGCTTTGATTATATGAAAAAGCACTTGTCTTAATAGTTTTGACTGTACCTGGTATAATAATTTTTTTTAATCCATCTAAATTAGCAAAAGCTCCTTCTCCAATAGAAGTTACCGATTCAGGCAATCTTAATGTGCCAGTCTCTTCGTCCATTAATAAAAGATTTCCATTTGATGAAATCAATTCTCCTTCATCAGTTATTTCATAAGGATTAACTGCAACTCCAACGCTTTGTGCTACTTCTATTTCTGTTTTATCTTGTGAATTTAATAATAATTCACCTTTAATGACTTCTAGTTTTCCATCAAAATGACTACCTTCTAAACTTGGAATAACATTATATATATTTCCAGTCTCTTCAACTGGTTTGGTGTTATAATCTAAGCTATTTTCTGCTGAAATTAAACTTCCTCCTTCAAAGTTCATATTTTCTAGTACTTTATTACTTTTAAATAATTGTAATTCCTCATTATATTGTGAGAGTTCTGTTGCATATTTAGCTTTACTTGCATTTGTTAATATTCCATTATCACCAGACAATGCAGATATCGTAACACCTGCTAGTATTAATAATACAATTATAGTAATTACTAATGCAATTAATGTGATACCTTTTCTTTTATAAAGTAAATCACTTCGATTTGTATCTTTTTTCATTTGTTTTTTTTGCATTTTTTCCTCCTTTTATAAAGTATATTAATTCGTATAAAAGGAATAATCGTTATAATACTTAATAATGAAATGAATTTCTGTATATATTTTTTTAAAAAATTGAATTATTTTCATCTATTTTTTTATAAATGTATTGCTTTTTTTATTAGAGAATGATATAGTTTTTATAGTTTAAAAAAATAATAAATTAATATAATTTATAAAAGAATTATAAAAAACACAGAGAAGTAAATTTAATTATTAAAAATTACTTCTCTGTGTTTTTTGTATTTTTTAAAAATTTTTTATATAAATTATTTTGATTTATGATTATCTTAAAACTAAGAAAACTATATCATTTTCTAATAAAAAAAGCAATATATAAAAAGTAAAAATTTTAAATATAAAAAAGTAAAAAAATATAAATAAAAGTTTATTTTTCCTCACATTATCTAGTATTTCGTAAAAATATAATTTACGTAAATCAAAATACTTTATAAAAGGAGGAATAAAACAAATGAAAAGGAGTATAAAACAACAAAAATTATTACACAAAATGCAAGGAATTACATTAATAGC
>CAJFQT010000066.1 GCA_904419095.1 uncultured Clostridia bacterium
CCTTTTAGATAAAATTTATTTTATTCTATCAAATTTACGATGTTTTTTCCTTATATTTCTATATTTTTTATTGCGAAAAATTTTTACTCTTTTTTACTGCTTTTACCAAAATATATCTTATTTTGTATATAAAATTATAATATGTATATTTCTATTTTTTATTTTAAATTTTTATTATTGGGATTTTTTAGAAAAAATCAACTTATGAAAATAAAATATAATTTATTTAAAATATATTTGATTTTTTATATCTTGCACTATTTTTACAACTTTTACATTTTTTATTGAAATTAATTTAAAAATACTGTATAGTATTACTTATAGAAATGAGATATAAACAGATGTTGGTGTTACCTCTAAACCTCGATTTATCGAGAGCAATGAGGTGGTCGCTTATGGTAGAATTTTTACTTTTCCTTATTATAGGATTTATGATTTCAATAACCATAAATGTCGCCTTATTGTGTATCATATACATAATTTGGACTGACAAGCAAATATAAAAATACACCACATTTAGCTTCGCCGAGCTGTGTGGTGTATACCATTTTATATAGGTAGCACACATTGTCTGTGGCTCTCATTTCTATTATTATACATACTTTTTATAGTTTTGTCAAATTTAATTTTGAGCAAATTTTTTAAAAAATTAACCATTTCTGATTGATTTTCATATATATCTGTTCTTTAAGTTCAAACATAAACATTTTGGTGCCAACGAAATAGTTATTTACAACTTTTTGGCTCTCTTGACGATTGATACAAATATCAATCAAGTTAATAGAATTATACCACATTTTTATTAAAATACAACACCATTTCTAAAATTTCACAAATAACTAAAAAGCCTAGAATCTTCAAATAGAGTCTAGACTACCACAATGACTTAGAGCTTCAAAAGTTTTCTAAGTACCGTTCATTGTAATTTACTTGTATAGTTGTATAACCTATCAGAGTGAGCTGCTACATTTCTTATAGTAGTTAAATTTTTTAATATTTGTACTACAGCTTTTGATGATAAATAATTAATTAATTCTTCGTTAGTCCTATATTCTTTCATTAACAGCTCCTTATATAAAAATGACCCAAGACTTCGAAAGTTTCTTGGATACCGTTCATATATACTAGCATATTTTTAGTAAAAAACAAGTGGTTTTATACAAAAATTTATGCATATTTATGTAAATATATTTACAAAATCCCTAAAACTGTGCTAGAATAACGTTATGTCGATTTCTAAGAGGTAAATTGATTTCCATATTCATTGGATATGGAACAGTGTAAAGGCAAACTTTTCAAAAACTGAAAGGAGTTACTACTATGGCATTATTGAAATTTTTGGGTAGAGGCGCTGGATTTGCTGATGAGCATACATCTGCCTACTTTACCACTGAAGTCAAAGAGATGGTCATAATTGACTGCCCTGTTTCAACTTTTCAGAAGATGAAACACATTGACTTAACGGACTACGAGAAATTTTATATTCTCGTAACTCACACTCACGGCGACCATGTTGGAGGACTTGGCTTGTTTGTGCAGTACGCTTTCTTCGTACTCAAAAAGCCTGTTACTATCGTAGCACCGTCTAAAGCTGTTGCAGATGATATTTCAACGATTCTAACTATTGAAGGCAATGAACCTTCTTGGTACGAACTTGTAACTGTAGCAGATGTGACAGACAAGGCTTGGTTCGGCAACTGCATTCTGACAAAGCATTCTCCTCAGCTGGAGGGAAAATGCTTCGGCTATAATTTAATTGTTGACGACACAAATGTTGTCTATACTGGCGACACATCTACGCTGGAACCATTTATGCCATATCTGACAGATGATTCTGCATTGTATGTTGATACATCGGTATATTATGGTATGATTCATTTGAAGCTCGAGGATGCTTTGGAAAATTTTCTTGCACTCAATCAAAAAGGCATTAAGGTTTATCTGATGCACTTGGATGATGCTTTGGTAGCCGAGAAAATTGTTGCTGATTATCCCGACATTGAAGTTGTAGAAACCATTTAAAGAACAGCAGTAGGTAGGTTATCTTAATTGAGAACCTACCTATTGTCTTATTTTATAAAAAGCGAGAGCTAAACTCCATTTTACTGGAATCGGCTCTCTTTTTGTTACCTCTTAGATATGAGAAATAGTCTCTACATATCTTTCTAACAGTTCCCCATTCGGAAACACAAAGGTATTTCACCCAATTCAATGGGAGTAAATTTTCATAGTTTTCTTTAATGTTATCGATTCTATTAAATATTTAACTTTTTCATTTTCCATATCCAAGTATCTCTATCTGCGAGGCAATAAATTTTGCTGTATTTTTCACAACAAAAAATCAACCAGATTTTATTTCCTGATTGATTTTGCATCAATTCTGTTCTATTACAAATTAACAAAATCTAAATAATAAATTATTAAGATTTTGTAACATTTGCATAACTTATCTGTAATCGGCGTAGCCTCAACAGCTAAGAAAAGTTCGAACAGAAACGTCATTGGTGCTTCCAACGGGAATCGAACCCGTGACCTCAGCCTTACCAAGGCTGCACTCTACCAACTGAGCTATAGAAGCATATATAAAAGTTGGATATCTCCAACTTTTACTTTAATATTTTCATTTTATCATTTTTCATTATCAAATATATTCTTAATTGCTTTTTTTCTAATCCTTTGAATTGCATTATCTATAGATTTCACTGGTGAATCTAATCTTTGTGCAATAACAGTATAGCTTTCACCTTTCATATATCTATCAAGAACCTTTTTTTCAAATTTACTTAAATTTTTGTCAATTGCTTTTTCTATTTCTGTATAATGTTCTTTTTTCATTATAGTATCTAATGGATCTTCTATTGTTTGGCTATTAAAAGTATCTATTAATTCTGTACTATCATCATCATTGTTATCATACGCAGACACATTTAATGAAAGATACGAATTAAGTGGCATATGTTTTTGTCTATTAGATGTTTTTATTGCTGTAATTAATTGTCTTTCTATGCACATATTTGCAAATGTTTTAAATGTATTATTTTTACTTGCGTTATATGTTTTTATTGCTTTAAAAAGCCCTATCATTCCTTCTTGTATAATATCTTCTTTTTCAGCTCCTATTATAAAATATTTTCCAACTTTCATATTTACTAAATTTTTATATTTATCTAATAAATATGCAAGAGCCGTCTCATCGCCGTTTTTTATCTCTGCAATTACTTCTTCATCTGTTAATTTATTATAATCTTCTGTTGAAAAATATATATTTTCTGTTTGCATATTGTCAAAATACCTCCAAAAGTGCTTTCTTTTAAGTATTATATCTTTCAAAAATACTAATGTCAAGCTATTTTTAGCAATTTATTTAATTTATAACTTTTAAAATATTACGGTTAAAACTAAATTTTATAGAATAGTCCGAAAGGTTGATATATAAATGTTTCTATCAAAAATCCGTAGGTAAACTCCCAATGTGTTTTTGCCAAGAATATTTATATATCAATCTTTCGGACAGCTTATTTTCATACTAGGATGAATTATAACCTTAAAATTAGTACTATTAATTATTAGATAATTCTTGTTTAATCATTGACCAGACATCATCAGTCTCCATTCCTAATTCCCAAGATGCCACTCCTCCTAGTTTATACTTATTTATTAGTGAAACCTTTTCTTTTAATGAATCTATATCTTCAATCCAAATTTTCTTAGTTAAGTTTCCATCAACATATTCAACATAGTTTTGCTTTAGGTCATCATCCCATTTTCTCTCTGCATCACTTGGAATAGATTCATCTATCTCATTCATTGGAATTGCTGTTTGTCCTTCAATATCTCCATTACTGTCAAGTGTCCATAATCTAGCATATAAAGGAATTGCTAATATCAACTTATCACTTTCCACTTCATATGTTTCTAAAAATTTTTTCAAATTCAATTCTACCCAATCATATCCTGCAGTTGTTCCTGCCTTATCAGAAGATGCTCCATATTGATCATATGCCATAAATATTAAATAATCTGCTACATCTCCAAGTACATGCCTATCAAAGCATAATGACCACGTATCTGAACCATCTGGTGCTGTTACATCTACAGATAATACTACACCAATTTCTCTTAATCTTGGTTCAAGCTCTATTATAAATCTTGAAAATAAATCTACATCTTCTTTTTTCATATTTTCAAAATCTATATTAATTCCATCTAAATCATATTTCATACATTCATCGATTATTGCTTCAATTAGCTTTTGTCTATTATCATAATGATTCATTATTTCAGATGTTACATTCATCATTCCACTACCTGCATTTTGCACCATTGCCCATACTTTATATCCATTATTATGAGCCCAATCAATATATACTTGTCCTTCTTCTCCAACATTTTCTTCTAATTCTCCATCAGTATTTAAATGGTAAAAAGCTGGTGAAACAACATTTATCCCTTCTATACTTGTTCCTTCTCTATTAGGTGCATTTGCAACTTGTGAATAATAATCCCACACTAAATTAACTTTTCCATCTATTTGTTTTTCTTCTTCTATACTTTGTCTTGTTACAACTGTATTCGCTAATTTTTTAGATTTAACATATCCTATTTTTCCATTTGCAGTCCTTATTCTTGCATTTTTTCCATCATCAGAAATTACTATAACATAGTCACCTTTTTTTGTTCTATCAACTGTTTTTGCAATAAAATTCGTGGATGATTTTACAGCCAAGTTTCCGTTAGATATTGCCTTTTTTTGTTCTCTTGAAATTGAATCTATTGTAAGTACATCTGAATCTTGAATATATTCTATTTCTATTCCATATACATCTTTAAGTTCTGTTATTGGAATATATATAGAATCATCTTTTTCAATCGCATGAGCATATGTTGAAACTTCTGAACCATTAATTTCTATTTTATTTTCATCAAACCCCATTGTTGCAATTTTATCTTCATATGTAGTAATTATTTGATTATTTTCTTCGTCCTCATATATATATTTATCAAAAAAATTTGCTAAATCTTCTTTTGATAAATATATATTATCACCATCTATAAATATTTCTTTCTTTAGATTTTCTGTTACATTACTATTATTTATTACCAAATTTGTTGTTTTATTTTTTCCTAATATTATATAATCATTTGCTATATATGCTATTATGCATAATACTACTATTGCAATTATTGTTATAAAAGACCTTACTATTATTTTCTTCTTTTTTTCTATTTCATCTTTTGTCATTCTTTTTCCTCTTTTATTACTGTGTTTCATTTTATTTTTCCAACCTCGTATAATATATTTAGATTTTTTAACAAATAAATTTTGATTTTATATTTTGCTTGGATTAACCTATAAACCTTTTCTATTCACTAATTGTTTTTATACTATCCTATAAATTATTTTTTTACAAGTGTTTTTTAGTATTTTTATAAATTTTTAATTTTCTCAAATATAAATATATTTTTTATTTGCACAAAATTATAATACAAAAATACTATTTTAATATTAATTCTTAAAATTTCTTCATATATAACTTATCTTTTTTCATTTTTCTTAAAAAATCTTTCTGTTTGTCTGTTATTCTATATGATTCAATAGCTTTTTGAATACTTTTTTGATATGTGAAATCATCTAATTTGCAATTATTTAAATATTTAACAGTTTCATCATAAAATTTTATTAAACATAAAGAAATACACCAAGCTACAGCCATTTGTACATAATATTTATCACTCTTTATATCATCACAAATTTTAAAAATTTCTTTTAAATAATCTTCTTTGATATAAAAATCTAAAATCATTACAACTGCAAATCTTAATTCAAATTCTTTATCACTTTTTAAATACTTTTGAATTATTTTCCACATCTCTGTTTCATATTTCTTTGTAACTTTTAACCCAGCACAAAAAACATCACAAACAGCCCAGTTATTAATTCTAGGTACAAAATCAAATATGTAATTTTGAAGCTCTTCAAAAGGTATTTTAGTATTTAACCCAATAATCATACCTCTTAACATAGTTTCTTCATAAAATTCATCTTGCAATATATCTAATAATTCTTTGTAATCATTCTCTTTACAAATTTTTTTTGCATAATTTCTTAAAATTGGAACTCTTATACCTAATATATTTTCTGTTCCTGGGCACAATGATTTATGAAAATTCTTATATTTTTCATCTGCTAGTTCTTGTAAATCTTTTATTATTTCAGTTCTTTCCATTTATTTTCCTCCTATTACACCATTTAAATTTTTTCTTGTTTTATTTTCATTTTCTATACACTAATAGTATAACATTTAAAACTTTTTATTGCCATAATATTTTTAATTTTATAATTTCAAGTTACACTTTATCCATTATGCTCATATAATGTAACAAAAGGAGGAATTTTAATGTTTAATAGAAGAAGATGTTATTGTATGAACAATAACTATAGTAATCAATCTTGTAATACTCAAAATGATATTCTCGAAACCAAATGCAATTCAGTAGCTTCTTATGTTGAAGATATGGATAGCTGTGATTGTGGTTTTGATGAAGAAATGAGTGTTTTTCCAGATAATCCTAGCTTAGCTCAAAGTTATGTTCCTATTCAATATATGGATAAGACTTTTAAACCTTGTGTAGGATTAAAAATGGGTACTATTTTTCCTGAATTAGTTAGCCCTTATGTTCCAGGTCAATCTATGGAAGAAATTCAATACCTACGTGATTCAAATACGATTGGAAAGGGGTGCAATACATGTCAATAGAAGAAAATAGAAATTGTAATTGTGACTATTCCATGTCAAATAATGATAATCAAACTATGATGTCTAGCCTTACAAATACTACTTGCAGTTGTAATAGCAATTGTGATTGTGAATGTGAAAGAACAGTAGATTGCGATGCAAGACGTGAAATGCTTCAAGAAATTCGTTATTTAGAATTTGCTATAAATGAACTTGCTCTTTACTTAGATACGCACCCTGATGATCAAAAGGCTCTTTGCTTGCACAGAAAATATTGTAAAGAAGTTAAAGATTTAAAAGATAAATATCAAAAAGTTTTTGGTCCTTTGACTATTAATTTCCCTTGTAACAAGTGGAGATGGCTTGAAGAACCATGGCCTTGGGAAAGGGGGAATTTTTAATGTGGACTTATAATAAAATGTTGCAATATCCTATTAATATAAAGTGTACTGACCCAAAACTTGCTAAAGTGATTATTTCTCAGTATGGTGGGCCTGATGGAGAACTTGCCGCTTCTTTAAGATATTTGTCTCAAAGATTTGGTATGCCAGATCAAAAATCTAAGGCTATTTTGAATGATATTGGTACAGAAGAATTAGCTCACTTAGAAATGGTTGGTACTATTGTTCATCAACTAACCAAAGATGCTAGTATTGAGGAAATAGAAAAAGCAGGATTAGGAGCATATTACACAGACCATGGTGTGGGTTCGCCATCTCTCCTAATCCTGCTTTAATTTTAAGATTGTTTTAATTGTTATTTTCAAACAATTCTTTAATATATAAATCTCTATTTTTTAATTCGTTATTTTTTCCTTGTAATAAATTCTCAAAAAACATCACTAAATAATCAAATGTAGGATAAATTCCTTTTGGAATATTTCCATAATTGCTTCTAACTAAAGCATTTCTAAAATATAAACTGTGTTCTTTAAACATATCGTTATTAATACTAAATCCCATATTGTTAAGATATTTTTCAATAAATACTGCGGTTGTTCTTGTGTTGCCTTCTCCAAAAGGATGTACTTGCCAAATACTTGAAGTGAATTTTGCAATATGTTTTATTAATCCATCTTTAGTTAGTTTTGAATAATCAAATTCTTTT
>CAJFQT010000067.1:0-7821 GCA_904419095.1 uncultured Clostridia bacterium
CAAGAAAAAGGTCATAAAGTTGCAATGACAGGTGATGGTGTCAATGATGTTATTGCACTTCGTGAAGCAGATTGTAGTATTACACTTCCAGATGCAACGGAAAGTAGCAAACAAGTATCTCAAATTGTACTTTTGAATTCAGATTTTAGTGTATTAAAAGATATATTAATGGAAGGAAGAAGAGTGGTTAATAATATTACAAATGTAGCAAGAATATTCTTTATTAAAACCATATATTCTGTACTAGTATCTGTATTTTGTATATTAACTAATATGGAATTTCCATTTATACCAATACAAATTACATTAATTGACTTAATAATAGAAGCATATACTTCTTTCTTTATATCTTTTGAAAGAAATGAAAAACCAATAAAAGGAGCATTTCTAAAAACAGCTTTAACAAATGCACTTCCATTTGCAATTGTGATTATGATAAATATAGTTATTTTGACAGTTTTAGGAAATGGTATGGGAATAGAGCAAAATACAATAACAACTATGATGTATTTACTAATTGGATTTGTAAGCATATTAGCAGTTCAAGAGGCTTGTATGCCATTTAATAAAATTCATTTATTCTTATTTAGTACAACTGCTATTGGATTTTATGTAGCAGCATATTTATTTAGAAATCTATTAAAATTATCACCATTGACAGGTGAACAAATAGGAATTGTTGTGATTTTAGCAATTATTAGTTATGTAATTATTTTTATAAAAAGAAAGATGTATAAAAAGTTTTTATTAAAAGAGGAACAATAGTTATTATTGTTTCTTATTTTTGTTTTTTTCTATATTCATTTCCCCAAGTAACCATAGAATCAAGAATAGGTTTTAGACTTAGACCTGTTTCAGTAAGAGAGTATTCAACTTTTGGTGGTACTTCAGCATAAACTTTCCTTTTTACCAAACCAGAAGCTTCCATTTGTCTTAAATTGTTAGTTAGTACTTTTTGAGTAATACCAGTAACGGATTTTCTTAATTCTCCAAATCTTTTAGTTCCTGTTAATAAATCTCTAATAATTAAAACTTTCCATTTTTCACCTATTAATCCCATGGTGATTTCAACTGGGCATGCGGGTAAATCTTTTTTCATAAATCATCATCTCCTATAAATTATTAAAATTATAACAAAAAATACATAAAAGTAAATAGCAAACACTTACAAAAACAATAATAGTATAAAAATGGATATAATATCCTAAAAAGATGTAATAGTAAAAAAATTAAGTATCCATAGAGCCTGAAAATACACAATAGTTACCACAAGGAAACTATACCACTTTAAAGTGCCTACTTTACAAGAAAGGAGAAAGTTATTAAAATAATAATAGAAATTGAAAAAATTGTAGCAGAAGAAGAACATGCAAATGCAATAATAGCTCAATTAAATGGATATAAAGAAAAAAGTTATAATCTTGTGTTGTCTAGCCATTATGTGCCAGAAACAATCAAAGATGTTGACACTAAAATTGCATATCTTGAGGAATTGAAAGAAATTGCAAAGAATTCTTTAAATGCTAATGATTTTAAAGATAAAGTTAAAGCAAAATTTCCAGCGTATAATGGTTTAAATTATTTAGATATGACAGCAGGATATTTTTTTCCACAAAATTAGAAGTAGAAAGGATTGCTTTTTAGCAATCTTTGAAAAATAAAATATATAATAAAGAAATAGAGGTAATAGAAAATGATAATAAATACTGGATGTAGAACAGATATACCAGCTTTTTATTCTAAATGGTTTATGAATAGAATTAGAGAAGGATATGTTTTAGTTAGAAATCCATATTATCTAAATCAAGTAACAAAATATAATTTATCTCCAGATGTTGTGGATTGTTTAGCTTTCTGTACTAAAAATCCAGAACCAATGCTTGAATATTTAAATGAGTTAGATAAATATAAGCAATATTGGTTTGTAACAATTACTCCTTATGGAAAAGATATTGAACCAAATGTTCCAAACAAGAAAAGAGTAATTGAAAGTTTTAAAAAATTATCAGAACATATTGGTGTAGATTCTATTGGCTGGAGATATGACCCAATTTTTATCGGAGATGGATTTGATGTAAATAAGCATATTGAATCTTTTGAAAAAATGGCAAAAGAACTAAAAAATTATACGTATAACTGTACTATCAGTTTTTTAGATTTATATGAAAAAGTAAAGCGTAATGCGCCTGATATAAAACCACCTACAAAAGAAGAACAAATTGAAATTGCAAAAGCATTTTATAAGATTGGAAAAGAAAACAATATGACAATTCATAGTTGTTGTGAAAAGACTTATTTATCAGAATATGGCTTAAAGTGTAATGGGTGTATGAGTCAAGAAATCATTGAACAAGCAGTAAAAGAGAAACTAAATCCTCCTAAAAGAAAAAATATAAGACAGGATTGTAATTGTTTGATGGGAAATGATATTGGAGCCTATAACACTTGTGGGCATTTATGCAAATATTGTTATGCAAATGCTAATAAAGGTTTAGTTATCGAAAATATGAAAAAACACAATAAAAATTCTCCATTTTTAATAGGATTTAATGAAGAAGGAGATAAAATAACAGAAGCTAAGCAAAAAAGTTGGATTATAGAAAATAGTCAAATTAGTTTTATATAAATTTTGATAAGATGAAAGGAGTTACAATTTGGAAAAACTAAATTATTTGATAAATTATTTGTTAAAAGAAAATGAAGATATACAAATAAATGAAATTCCTAATAATAAAGTAGAAAAGAAGAAACTATATAGAAGTTTATGCAATATTAGAGAACCAAGAGAAATAGATAAAGAGTATATAAAAATTGAAAATGAGTATTTACAAGAGGAATTAAAAAATAAAAATGTAACAAGAATAGGCAATATTAAAACTATGGAAGAGGTATTTCCTAATTGTAATGTAAATCATAAAAATAAAATTTGTTTATGGCAAGGAGATATAACAACCTTAAAAATCGAAGCAGTAGTTAATGCAGCAAATTTTAAAGGATTTAGTGCCTAAATGTCCTGTTGTGGCAAAAATATGGAAATGAATTTAAGGAAAGATGCAAATTTTGTTCAAGATGCAAATTGGTATAAACAATCTGAAAAGTACGAAAGATTTTTAAATAAAAATCAATATAAAAATCTAGTATTATTGGAAACAGGTGTGGGTTTTAATACTCCTGGAATTATAAGATTTCCATTTGAACAGTTGACATATAATAATTTAAAAACGTTTCTTATAAGAATAAATAAAGATTATTCACAAACAATGTTAGATATAAAAAATAAAACAGTCTCATTTGATGAAGATACTGAGCAGATAATATGTGATCTATCTGTTGCAGAAGAAAATAATGGAGAAAACACAGATACATGATTAGGAAAGACATTAGTTGCATATAACAGACTATTATAAATTAGTTCGTTCTATCTTATATTTTAAAAGAAAATAAATAAAAAAGTATTGACTTAAAGTTAACTCTAAATGATATATTATATAAAAATGAATATACTAAATTATAATATGAAAGGAATGATTTAAATGGAAAAATCAAAAGTTTATTTCACAAAGGAAATTACACCAGAAAGTTTAATTAAAATATATGAAGTGTTTGGAAAAGAATTAAAAGGAAAAGTTGCTGTAAAATTATCAACAGGAGAAGCAGGAGGTCATTATTTTTTAAATCCAAATCTAATAAAGGATTTAGTAAGTAAGGTAAATGGTACAATAGTAGAATGCAATACTGCTTATGAAGGAAAAAGAAACACAACAGAAGAACATTGGAAAACTATTAAAGATCATGGGTTTATGGATATAGCAAAGGTAGATATTATGGATGAAGAAGGAGATATGTCATTACCAGTAGAGAATGGATTTCATTTAAAAGAAAATTTCGTAGGAGCCCACTTAAAAAATTATGATTCAATGCTTGTATTATCACATTTTAAAGGTCATGCTATGGGTGGATTTGGAGGAGCTCTTAAAAATATATCAATAGGTATAGGTTCTTCAAATGGAAAAGCATGGATTCACACTGCAGCTAAAACAAAAAGCCCATCAGAATTATGGAATAACTTACCAGAACAAGATCATTTCCTGGAATCAATGGCTGATGCGTGTGAAAGTGTAATAAATTATATTGGAAAAGAAAATATGTTATATATAAATATAGCAAATAATTTATCAGTAGATTGTGACTGTGATTCAAATCCACATGTACCAGAAATGGCAGATTTAGGAATATTTGCGTCAACTGATCCAGTAGCACTTGATCAAGCTTGTTATGATGCGGTAATTAATTCAACTGATCCAGGAAAAGCAGCTTTAATAGAAAGAATGGATTCTAGACATGGATTACACACAGTAGAAGCTGCAAGTGAATTAGGACTAGGAAATAGAGGATATGAAATAGTAAATATTTAATGAAAGGAAGAAAAAATGAGAGCATTATATTTTGATTGTAGTAGTGGAATTAGTGGAAATATGGCACTTGGGAGTCTTTTAGAAATAGTTGGAGATGAAGAATATTTATTGGAGGAACTAAAAAAATTAAATGTAGAAGGATATAAAATAGAAATTTTTAAAAAGGTAAAAAATGGAATAACAGGAACATATGTAGATGTTATTTTACCCAATGCTGAGAATCATCATTCAGAACACAGAAATTTGGATGATATAAGTAAAATAATAGATAATAGTAAAATCGATGAAAAAAGCAAAGAGCTTGCTAAAAGAATTTTTATCAGAGTAGCAAAAGCAGAAGCTAAAGTACACAATAAGCCATTAGAAGAAGTACATTTCCATGAGGTTGGAGCAATTGACTCAATTATTGATATTGTGGGAACAGCAATATTAATAAACAAAATAAATCCAGATAAAATTATATCTAGTATAGTAAATGATGGATATGGATTTATCAATTGTTCCCATGGAAAGATGTCAGTTCCAGTGCCTGCAACAAGTGAAATTTTTGCAAGTTCAGATGTAAAATTTAGACAAATAGACGTAGATACAGAACTTGTAACACCAACAGGGGCAGCTATAATTGCTGAACTAGCTGAAGAATTTACTACTTTACCAGCAATAACACCTGAAAAAATAGGTTGGGGAGCAGGATATAAAGATTTGAAAATACCTAATATTTTAAAAGTATATTATGGAGAAATGGAAGAAAATTCAGAACAAGATGATAAATTTGTTGTAATGGAAACAAATATTGACGATTCTACAGGAGAAATATTAGGATATACTTTAGAAAAATTATTAAAAGGTGGAGCATTAGATGTATTTTATACACCAATTTTTATGAAAAAGAATAGACCAGCATATAGATTAACAGTTGCTTGTAGAAAAAAAGATATGGAAAATTTACAAAATATTATTTTTAGAGAAACAACAACAATAGGAATAAGATATCGATTCGAAGATAGAATAGAGTTAAAAAGAGAATTTTTGGAGATAGATACAAAATATGGTAAAATAAAGGCAAAAAAAGTATTTAATAATGGAGAAGTATACATATATCCAGAATATGAAAATTTGAAAGAAATATCAGAAAAAAATAATGTTCCTTTAAAAGAATTATATAAGATGACATTTTAGAAGCAAAAAATCTAGCTCGATATGAGTTGGATTTTTTGCTTTTTAGATTTTTATTTCAGTACATTATAGGAGCGTTGTTAGACTAATTGGTCAAAATTTATATTAAAGGATTAATCTCTTTAATGATTTAAAAGACTACAAATTAGCAATATTCAAAAGAATATTGAATAATTTAAATTTTAATTCGATATAAAAATATTGACGTTTTTAAATATTTATATTATTCTATTGAAGGAATTTTAAAAAGTTAATTTTGGAAGGAGAAAAAAATGAATAAAAGTGTTCTAGAAGTTAGAGATTTAAAAGATATGTTGAATAAAACAAGAGAATTATATGGAGAAAGACCTGGGTATAAAATAAAATTAGGAGAAGGTAAATATAAAACATATACACATAGTGAAATAAGAGATATGATTAATTATCTAGGTACAGCATTAATTGATTTAGGGTTAAAAAACAAGAGAATAGCTGTTATAGGAGAAAATAGATATGAATGGGAACTTGCATATTTATCAGTAGTATGTGGAACAGGAATAGTAGTTCCAATGGATAAATCTTTACCAGCTAATGAGTTAGAAGAATTAATAGAAAGATCTGAAGTTGAAGCAATATTTTATTCTAAGAAATATGAAGAAACAGTGGAAAGAATAAAATATAGTGAAAAAAATAAATTAAAACATTTAATTTCAATGGATACAGATATACATATTGAAGGTATATATTCACAAAAAGAATTGATAGAAAAAGGAAAAGAATTAGTAGATGGAGGAGATAGAAGTTTTATTGATGCTGAAATCAATCCAGATGAAATGAGTATAATGTTATTTACTTCAGGGACAACATCAAAATCTAAAGTTGTAGCACTTTCTCATAAAAATTTAGTGTCTAATTTAATGGATTTTGCATCAGTGTTAGATGTTGATTCAAGTGATAGAATATTATCTTTTTTACCATTACATCATGTTTTTGAATGCACTGTAGGTATGTTATTTTCATTATATATAGGAGCTGAAAGAGCTTTTTGTGAGGGGATAAGACACATAGTAGAAAATTTAAATGAATATAAGACAACATTTGCTTCTTTTGTGCCTGCAATATATGAAAATATGTATAAAAATATAATGAAAACTCTTGAAAAACAAGGTAAACTTGAACAAGTAAAAAAACTTATGGATGAATATAAAGATAGAACAATGGAAGAGAAGAAAGAGGTTTTTAAAGATATTCATAATATTTTTGGAGGAAATATTAAGTTATTTGTTAGTGGGGCAGCAGCATTAGATAAAGAGGTAGAACAAGCATTTAGAGATTGGGGCGTTAATTTGTGCCAAGGTTATGGATTAACAGAGACTTCTCCAGTAATAGGTGTAGAGACAAATGAAAACTTTAGAGTTGGTTCAATAGGAAAAGCACTTCCTCATATACAAGCTAAAATTGAAGATGCAAATGATGAAGGAATGGGAGAACTTGTTGTTAAAGGACCAAATGTTATGCTTGGATATTATAATGATGAGGAAGCAACTGGTGAAGTTATGAAAGATGGATGGTTCTATACAGGAGATTTGGCTAAAATAGATGAGGATGGTTATATTTTTATTTGTGGTAGAAAGAAAAGTGTTATTGTTTTGAAAAATGGTAAAAATATATTCCCAGAGGAGATGGAGAGTTTAGTAAATAAAATAGAAGGTGTTAAGGAATCTTTTATTTTTGGAAAACAAAAGTCTGATGATAAAGAGGATATAAAAATTAATGTAAAAATTATTTTTGATAGAGAGGTTATGAAGGAAGCTTATAAGGTTGAGACTGATGATGAGATTTATAAGGTTTTGGCTGATAAGGTTAAGGAGATAAATAGGATAATGCCAAAATATAAGGCGATTAGAGGTATAATAATTTCTGAAAAACCTTTGATTAAGACTACGACTAATAAGATAAAAAGACAGGCAAATTTGGAATTAATATAATTGGTATAATTGGTATAATTAGTATAAATCTTTGATTTTTGGGGGTGAATTTTTGGGATATTCCTGGGGGTTCATCCTTTTTTTGAATTTAAAATTTGTGGGAGTGTGTTTGTGTGTTTGAATTTTTGTTGGAATTGGTTGTGTGAGGCCGTTTCCAAAGGATAATAATAATTTTTTTGGTGATAAATTTTGGCGTTTTTTTATGATTGTTTTTAATAATCTTTAATAATATTATTTAGTTTGTTGATAAATTATATATTCTA
>CAJFQT010000067.1:7885-13223 GCA_904419095.1 uncultured Clostridia bacterium
ATATTCTAGATTTTTTAAAATTGGAGTTATTAAAAGTGGAGAGTGACAATGTTTTTTTTGTTCAAAAAATTTGTAATACTATAAAAATATAGACTTTTTAATAGCAAGTGGGAGAAAAAATAATTGACAAAGTCACTTTTGAAAAAAGTGGACTTTGTCAGTGGCCCGAATAATATTTAAATATTATTAAGTATGGATTAAATATTGTTGATTGTTAAAGATTGTTCCTGGTTTGAAAGTTTATTTCTTGTTTATTGGAAGCCTTAGTGTGAATGTTGTGATGTTGTTTTGACTTTTCGCGGTTATGTTGCCTCCGTGTAATGTTATGATTTCTTTTGCTATTGCTAGACCTAATCCTGCTCCACCTGTAGTGGTGTTTCTTGCGTTATCGAGTCTATAAAATTTTTCGAAAATAGATTCTAATTTTTCTTTTGGTATTGTATATCCTTCGTTTTTTATTGAAATGTTTATTATATTATTTTCAGTGTAAGCATTTATTTCAATATTGGTGTTTTCAAAACTATAAGATATTGCATTTTTAATGACATTGTTGAAAGCTCTAGAGAGTTTATCTGGGTCAGCATAACAGGTTATGTTGTTATTACATTTGATTATTATTTTTTTGTTTTGTTCATTTGTTAATGGGTAGAATTCATCTATTATTTGTTCTAACATAAGTTTTAAATTTAAATTTTTTTTCATTAAGACTATTTTTGTGTCATTGAATCTAGCTATTTCAAAAAATTCATTCATTAATTCTTCTAATCTATATGCTTTGTCTAGTGTAATATTTGTATATTTAGCTCTTTGGTTTATAGGTAAATCTGGAGCTTCTTTTAGTAGTTCTAAGTATCCTATTACTGATGTGAGAGGGGTTTTTAGGTCGTGGGCTAAATATACTATTAAATCATTTTTTCGTTGTTCACTTTCTTTTGCTAATTGTTCGTTTTTTTCTGCTTCACGTTTTAAGTGGTTCATTTTGTCTGCAATGTCTGATAGTTCAGGTCTTAATTGTATGAAATCTATATTTTTATCGAGTAATTGCTTAGATGCATTTTCAAGTTCTGAGATATACGAATATGATTTTTTTAACATTCTATATAAAATTAAGCTAATACAAATAACAGGTATGCACCATAAAATTGCTATAAATATGAATACAGATATGTCGTGTGTATAATAAATGGCATAAAAGATATTTTTGATATTATAGTAAAAATCTGGAGACATATCATATATCCATTGAAAATCAAGTAGTCCAACTATGGAAAGTATTGCAAAAGCCAAAATAGGAGGCATTATTATGCATGAAATTGTTGCAATAATAAATTGCCTACGAGTTTTTTTAAATATTTTATTTTCTACATTAGTTTCATTCAATTTCATAACCAACTCCCCAAACAGTTTTTATAAATTTTGGATTTTTAGGTTTTTCATGTAGTTTTTCTCTTAGCCTTTTTATATGAACCATAACTGTGTTGTTACAATCTAAATATTTTTCTCCCCAAACATTGCAAAAAAGTTCTTCACTACTTACAACTTTGCCACGGTTTTTACATAAATACCAAAGTATAGAAAATTCCATTGGTGTTAGATTAATTTCTTCATTGTATAGAGTACATTTATGATTTCTATTATTTACACTTAAACCTAAAAATTCAATTACATCTGCATCTTCTTTTTCTTTATTATAACTATGATATCTCCTTAATGCAGATTTGACTCTAGCGACTAATTCTAAAGGATTAAATGGTTTAGTGATGTAATCGTCTGCACCAATTGATAAACCTTGTATTTTGGAAATATCATCAACTTTTGCTGTTAACATTATTATTGGATAATTATGGTTTTCTCTTATTATATTACAAATTGAAAAACCGTCTATATCAGGTAGCATAACGTCTAAAATAGCTAAATCAAAATTATGTTCTTTAATACATTTTAGAGCTTCTTTAGAGTTATAAAATTTATGAATATTGTAGTTTTCGTTCTTTAAATATAATTCAACTAAATCTGCAATTTCTTTTTCATCATCTAAAACTAAAATATCGTATTTCATTAGTTTTTTCATCCCCCATTCTAAAATGATGTGTTCTACTTTGAAATTATAGCATAAAAAATGATAATTGTATTCTTTATGTAAAAATTGTAAGAATTTTGTAAGAATTTTTATACTAGGATGAATTGTAACAGAATTTATATTACAATTTAGTATGGAATAAGAATAGGTATTCATAAGGGAAAAATTTTATATGTCTTTGGGTAAAAACTTATCTGTTTTTTTATGTATTTTTTGACGAGAAATATTTAATAGCTAATAATATTTATGAATTTTCTACAAAGTAAGTCTGATATATAATAGTTTTTTAGGAGCAGGTTTAGATGAAAAAATATTTATATTAATATTTTTGTAATATTAATAAATAAAGTTATAAAATATTTCTTTTTGTAAATACTAAATAAAAATCTAGATATTTGAATACTAGTTATAGTTTAATAAAAAATAAAACTTGTTCTTTTATTGATTGTTGAAAGTAAATTTATAACTAAAAGTAAGAAAAGTAGCGAATATACATCATTAAGGCTTATGCAGGCCTTTTTATTGGTAACTTTTCTTGTTGTATATGGAATAGAAAGTATTTGGAGAGGATTGAAAATATGAATGAATCTATTTGGAAAACAGGTACTAATGAAAAATCATATGGCAAAATTAATAGTGAAAAAATTTTAAATGAGGAAGTGGATATTTGTATAATAGGAGCTGGAATAACTGGAATTACTTGTGCATATGAATTATCTGAATTGGGCTATTCTGTGAATATAGTAGAAAAGAATGGAGTTTGTTCAGGAACAACAGGAAATACAACAGGAAAAATTACAAGTCAGCATAATGCTTTTTATAATTATCTAATTAATTCTTTTGATGAAGAGGTGGCAAAAAAATATTTAGAGGCAAATGAGAAAGCAATTAAGCAAATTGAAAAAAGAATAGAAAAGGAAAATATTGATTGTGATTTTGAAAAATTGACAAGTTATATATATACAGATAAAAAAGAAGAAATTCAGATTTTAGAGAGAGAATATGAAGCATTGAATAAATTAGGATTTGAAAGTAGTTATGTGAAAGATTTGGATGTACCTTTTAAAATTGAAGGAGCAATAGGTTTTAAAAATCAAGCACAGTTTAATGCGGTTAAATATGTAAATGGATTGTTAAGAAAGATAGAAGATAATAATGTAGAAATATATACACATACAAAGGCTACTGATATTGATAAATTTGATGGAGAATATATAGTTAAGACTGATAAAGGTAATATAAAAGCTAAGTTTGTAATTATAGCAAGTCATTATCCATTTTTAAAATTACAAGGTCTATACTCTGCTAAAATGTATCAATCTATGTCATATTTAATTGCAATTGAAACAAAAAAAGAACTACCAAAAGGGATGTATATTAGTGTAAGTAATCCGAATATTTCGATTAGAAGAGCTAAATATGAAGAGAAAGAGATTTTATTAATTGGTGGTGGAGACCATAAAACAGGTAAATCTGTAACTTATGAACAAGCTTATGGCAGATTAGAGGAATTTGCCAAAAAATATTATCCAGATGCAAAAGTTTTAAAAAAGTGGAATGCAGAAGATTGTATAAGTCTTGATAAATTACCATATATTGGACAGGTTTCAAGTTTTTTACCAAATGTATATGTAGCAACAGGGTATAAAAAATGGGGGATGACTTTGTCTAATGTTGCGACAGATATTATAGTAGATATTATTAGAGGAAGCAAAAATCCTTATGCGGATATTTTTTCATCACTAAGATTGCAACCAATTAAAAATCATGAAGAGATGAAAAATATGATTATTGATTCTAGTAAAGGGCTTATTATAGATAAATTAAAACAAGCAGATATATTGGAAAGTGAATTACCAAATGATTGTGGAAAAATAATAGAGATAGAAAATCAAAAAGTAGGTGTTTATAAAGATAAAAATGGAAAGTTATTTGCAATAAATCCAATATGTACACATTTAGGTTGTTTACTAACTTGGAACCAGATTGATAGAACATGGGATTGCCCTTGTCATGGTTCGAGGTTTAGATATGATGGAAAAAATATATGTGATCCAGCTTTTAATGATTTAGAGGTTGTAGAGATAGAGTAAAATTAGAATTGAAAAAATTAAAAAATTATGCTAAAATAACATTTATAATATGTATTATATAAACTCTAAAATAATTATAAGGAGGAAATAATGTTATGGGTAGTGTAATGAGGTTTCACAAATTGCAAACATTAGAGAAATTATCAGAGGAGGAACGGAAAAAATTAGACGATTTTATTATGCAGGAAAACGAACAGGAAAAAAGCAACTTACTTAGTGAAGGTTATATCGACTTGTTTGATGTTTGGGATGCAATTTATAGTGGGAATGAAGAAATAGTAAGTCTAATTGTTCGTGCGGGCATTGATGTTAATATGCATAATGGTATGCTAATATGTGATGCAGTTGGTAATAGTAAAATTGTTAAAATGTTTATTGATGCAGGAGCTGATATTACATCAGAATGTCTTATACGTTATGCTGCTTACTATCAATTGTGGGATACTGCTAAAGTATTGATTGATGCAGGAGCAGATGTGACTGTAAGAAATAATTTGCCACTTAAATATGCATTGTCAAATAAAGATACTAGAGGAGTTTCAATGTTGATCGATGCAGGAGCTCGAATACAAGAAGAGTGGCCATTGGAATATTTAGAGGCAAAAGATGATTTCCAAATTATAGATTCGATATTGAGCAAAGATATTGAATCGTGTGACAACAAATTTAATAAAATAATTGCTATTATTATTAGAAATCTGTTGAAATTTAAACAATTTTGTTTTAAAAAATAAAAAATTGATAGATATTCTTAAATACCATAAATATAGCAATATTGGTGAAAAGTAACATTATTGAAAAAATTGAAAAAGGAAATTAGTTCAGTACAAGGTTGAATTAATTTCCTTTTTTAAATTAGCTATAATTTTAAAAATATTTTACGATAATGGAAACATTATTATATTATAAACAAGGAAAATTAATTTAAAAATATATGTAAAATATAATAATATATAATTAGTAACTTTTTAAAGTATCTTCTAAAATATTAACAAGAGGTAAAAGCTTTTGCGACCTAGTTCTAAAGTGAAAGACAGGATTTTTTTTATCAAGTTCCCTGTATACTAAAATTTTAATTTCTCCAGTTTTTTTAAATTCTTTTTTCATTCAAATTCCTCCTCTATTTTTCAATTATGTACATATTATAACAACTCGAAAAAGAAAA
>CAJFQT010000068.1 GCA_904419095.1 uncultured Clostridia bacterium
GTATCAATGACAATCGAACTAATCACACCAATCGCTATCGAAAAAGGATTAAGATTCGCTATTCGTGAAGGTGGTAGAACAGTTGGTTCAGGAGTTGTATCTGATATAATCGAATAATAATAACAAAAAGATCACCAAAAGACTATTGCGGTGGTCTTTTTTGGTATTTTAGTAATTCTATTGATTGACAGTTTTCCATTAAAATGATAAAATAGTATACATAAAGCAAAGGGAGGCAAGTCCAAATGGTAGAAAAAAATTTACGGAAAGAGGCACAAAACCTATTAAAGCTGGCTAAAAAGGAAGAAGTGGATTTCTTAGAACTAATAAAAATATTACAGGAGGAAAATAAAAAAATAAAAAAAAGAATTCAATATAGCATAAAAGAAAAGGAATTTAGAGAGATAGCCAAAAAAGAAATAGAAAAAATTGGAAGAATTTCATATGTTAAAAATTCAGGGAAATACCATATACAAGCATTTTATGGTAGAAATAACCAAGAAAAAACATTAGAAATTTTAACAATATGTTTTAGCTACATAAATGAAGAATTTTTGCCATATGATTGTTTAATAAAGGAATTCATGGAAAGAATGCAATTAAGAGAGGTATATGCCAGAAGCTTCATTAAAAATTTATTAATAGGAATAAACAAATACAATGAAATTTTAACAGGAAAAATTAGTAACAATACCGATTTAACTTATGGATGGTATATAATACAACCATTTATCGAAAAAATAATAAATGAAGCAACCGTAAAAAATGAGCAATAATTTTGCTCATTTTTTTATTAAACAGATATTCTAAAATTTAGGTTTAGCAGTATACAAAAATAAAAGTTACAATTAAGTGTAGTATATTACAGAATTAGAGATTAACAGTCACAACAAATAAAATATTAAGAGTTAAAATTAAAAAAACTCTTGCTTTTTTTTATAAACAATAATAAAATATAAATGTTATAATAAAATATATAAAAGCAGTTTGGAGGAAAACCATGAAAATAGTATTAGATGCAATGGGTGGAGATAACGCACCAGATGCCAATATAAAAGGAGCAGTTAATGCAATAAATAAAGTCAAAGCAGAAGTAATATTAGTAGGAAAAGAAGATATAATACGTTCAAAAATTAAAGAATTTTACGGAAAAGAATTAGAACAAATATCAAGCAGATTAAAAATAAAAAACGCGACAGAAACAATAGAAATGGAAGATACACCAACAATTGCTATTAAGCATAAAAAAGATTCTTCAATGGTAGTAGGTTTTAAAATGTTAAAAGAAGATGAAGGAGATGTATTCATTTCTGCAGGAAATTCAGGGGCATTACTTACAGGAGCAACATTACTTGTTGGAAGGATAAAAGGAATAGATAGACCAGCATTAGCAGGAATTTTACCAGCATATCATAGCCAATTATTGCTTATAGATGCAGGTTCTAACACAAATTGTAAGCCAATAAACCTATTACAATTTGCACAAATGTCTACAATATATATAAGAAATACTTTTGGAATTGAACATCCAGCAATAGGACTTTTAAACATTGGAACAGAAGAAACAAAAGGAAATGATTTAGTAAAAGAAAGTTACAAGCTACTAAAGGAAAAATCAGAAGAACTGGGAATAAATTTTGTAGGAAATGTTGAAGGAAGAGATGCTTTTTCAGGAAAAATAGATGCTATAGTAACAGATGGATTTACAGGAAATGTATTTTTGAAAACAACAGAAGGTTTAGGTAAATTTGTTAAAAAAACATTAACAGAAAGCTTTATGAAGAATATAATATCAAAAATATTAGCAGTACCATCATTACCAGCATTAAAAAGATTCTCAAAAGAAATGGACTACAAATCATATGGTGGGGCATTATTCTTAGGAGTAAAAAAACCAGTAGTCAAGGCCCATGGTAGTAGTGACGAGTTATTATTTGAGTATACAATTATTCAAGCAGAAAAATTCGTTGAAAATAAAGCAGTAGATAAAATGATAGACGAATTTGAAAAATTAAATAGCAAAAAAGCAGAGGAAAAACTTCAAAATAATATGCAATAAGCATAAAAAAATAGTATACTTAAATAGAAAATAAATCTTAAAAAAATAAAAATTAGTAATTTAAAATAAAGAAAAAAGGCTTTAAATCAACTAATAATCGACTTAGTAGTACAAAAATAAAAATATTTTATAAATTTACTTGACAAATATATAAACATATAATATAAAGATACTATAATTAGAATGAAGATTCGAAACTTGAGAGGAGGTGAACTCGGAAATGAGTTCAGAAGAAATATTAGAAAAGGTAAAAGGAATTATAGTTGAACAATTAGGTGTAGCTGATACAGCTGTAACTATGGAGGCTTCTTTTATAGATGATTTAGGTGCTGATTCATTAGATATCGTTGAATTAGTAATGGCAATTGAAGAAGAATTTGATATAGAAATCCCAGATAGTGACGCAGAAAAAGTTGTAACAGTTGGAGATGTTGTTGACTACATTAAAGAAAATGTACAATAAAATGTATATTTAATGTATAAAACAAAATGCTAATAAAGTTTAAGTATAATAATTGTAAAATAATACTTATAAGCCTAAAGCCTCAATTTATAAAATTATCCATTTAATTTTATAAATTGAGGCTTTTTCACTCATCACTTAAGGCTGTAAGTTGTTATATATTATGCAAAATTGTAAATCATTATATAAATAAAATCATAATAAATCATTAATATTTACTAAATAATTTTTAAAAAACAATGCTAAATAATCGTTAATACCATTTTTATAAATATCATTGTTTAATATAATATCACAAGAAGACAAAAGCTCATTATTAACCATAACACTAACTTTTCCAACAGAAGAATTTTTAAACAATGGAGCAACCAAATTATAATCACAATCAAATATCACATCTACATTTTTCTGATCTTTTTTTATCAATATAGTATCATAAGGAAAATCTTCTAATATAAAAATAGGAATAACATTAGTTCCTTTTTCAAAAGTAAAATTTTTAGTATTTAAATTTTTCCAATTCTCAAATTCACTTTTCACTAAAGCCCCAATATTAAAAGGTTCAAAATTAGAAAAACAATATTCAATTAAACTAATACTATCTTTTGTTCGAAAATTTTTGGTATCAGCGCCAAGAACAACACAGATTATATCCATACCATTTCGTTTACAACTAGTAACCAAACATCTATTAGCACCATTTGTAAAACCAGTTTTAACACCATAAACACCATTTAAATTACCAAGTAACTCATTAGTATTTTTAAGAGCTTTAGGATATCCATTAATAGTAACAGTATAGTTTTGAGTTCCAACAATCTTAGCAAAAATATCATTTTTTAAAGCATAATTAGTAAGCAAAGCAAGTTCATAAGCAGTGGTATAATGCTCATCTGAATCAAGACCGTGAGGAGTAATAAAATGAGTATTGGATAAGCCTAAACTAGAAGCCTTTTCATTCATTTTTTTTGCAAATTCCTCAACACTTCCACTACAATATTCTGCCAAGGCAACTGCTGCATCATTTCCAGAGCATAACATTAAGCCATACAACAAATCATTAACAGTTATTTTGTCACCAACTTTTAGTCCCAAACGAGAACCACCTGTACCAGCAGATTTTTTTGAAATCTCAACAGTATCTGATAAATTACAATTTTGAATAATAACTGTAGCTGTCATAATTTTTGTGGTAGATGCCATCTTTCTCTTTTGAGTTTCATTTTTACCAACAAGAACTAAATTAGTAGCTCTATCAATTACCACATATGCTCTAGAATTTATATTTGACAAATCACTATCAATATTTGCAGAAGTATTTATTGTAATATCATCAGATACTTCAGATTCAATATCATCTGCAAAAATGTATCTAGAATTAATAGTAAAGAAAATAAATATTAAAGAAAAGATAGTAATAACTTTAAATATAAATTTTTTCATATCAAAACAACCTCTATATAAATATATATATGAAAAATGAAAAATATGATTAGTATATATAAACAATAAAAATATTTATATATCAAGCTTTAGGACTACTTTAGAAAATAAAGTATAAAATTTAATAAAATAAACTAAAAAATAGAAATAATTTTATGTAAAGGTTGATTTTGTAACGAAAATGTAATATAATTATTATGCAAATGTAAAAAAACAAAAAACATATAGAAAATGAGCATCCGTAAGTGTTTCAGACCACAATATTTTCAAAAAGAAAAATGGTAAAAAATGATATTGACTAATGAAAAAAATAATGTAAAATTATATTAAATAAGTATTTTCTAAAAGGAGAAGATGAGAATGAAAATGAAAAGAGCAGTGTATCTAATAGCATTCACAATATTTTTTGGTTTAGTGATGCTTTTTACAAACCAATCAAAAGCAGCAGTAGTAAACCCACCACTATATCTAGGAATACAAGAATATAGAACAAACACAGACCCACAAAATATGGCATATGGAATTAATAATCCAGACAGAAACGGGTCAACAACAGCAGATATAAAAGGAGCTAAAATCTGGGATATAGTTAAATACAATAGTTTAAGTGACACTAACTATGACAATAGCATAGACTATTACTGTGTAAAAGCAGGAATAGGATTTAGAAATACAGGAGATAAAGCAACATACAATGTTTCTTATGATTTCAAAGCAGAAAAAGGAACAATTGCAAAGACACAAAATTCAGTATTAAAAAGTTTAGTTTCAGATGAAGCATACTATAAAATTTTAGCAATAACAGATTTAATGTATATTCCAGGAGAATCTACAATAGAAGATAGAACAGCACTAAAAAATGCAGCACTAACAGCTGCTGGAATAGACATTGATGAATTTGCTATAGATATTACTGATACAGATATAGAGGCAGTTCAACAGGCAGCATTATGGTATTTCACAAACTATGATGATGAAGTATGGGGAGCTGTATATAACCAATTAGGATTAGAAAATGAAGGATGGTTTACATACAAAACATCTGGCATGTCAGAATATCAAAGTTTCAAAGATTATAGATTAGGAGAAGATTTAGCAGGAGAGCAAAGAACAAGACAAGCAGTAGCAATATATAATTATTTAATAAACACAGCAAAAGCAAATGAACAAAGCTACAAAGATGGAACAGCAGAATCAAGAACAAAAATCACATTATATGCAAATGCAACAGATGAAAATACACAACCAGTAATAGTAATAGAAAAATTACCACCAGAAGAAAAAGAATTTGATATGGCATTAAGAAAATACATAACAAAAATTAATGGAGTAGAATTAGCAGAAGGAAGTAAAAGAAATCCAGAAATAGATGAATCAACATTAAAAACAGGAACAACAGCAACATACAAGCATAGAAAAGATCCTGTATCAGTTTCTACAGGAACAATAGTTACATATAATATAACAGTATATAATGAAGGAGAAAAATCAGGAAGAGTAACTAAAATAGTAGACCAATTACCAACAGGTTTAAAATTCTCAAAATTAAATACATCAGGATTTACACCACAATATAATGAAACTACAAATCAAGTTACAATTACAAGAAATCAAAATAATGTAACAAATCTACAAGCATATAAAGAAGGTGCATTACAATCAGAAACAATTGAAATAGAATGTGAAGTAACTCAAAAACCAGACCAAAACAATAATATAGTATTAACAAATGTAGCATGGATAGCAGAAGAATATGATGCAGAAGATAATGTTACAATAACAAATCAAGAAGGTGCAGATAGAGATTCAGAACCTTCTACAATACCAGATGTAAACAAAGATAATATGTCAGATTACAAAGGAACAACAAATCAAACAGATTTATCACAAAATATATATTATCCAGGTGAGCAAGATGATGATGACTTTGAAAAACTAGTTCTTTTACCAAAAGCATTTGATTTAAAATTAACAAAAAGAATAGTTGAAGTTAATGGAGAAGAAGTACCAAACAGAATTGAAAGTGTTGATATCACAAATCTAGCAAACGGTTCAGCAACAACAGGTACATATAACTACAATAAAGAACCAGTGTCAGTAAAACAAGGTGATATAGTTAAATATACATTAAGAATATATAATGAAGGAGACATTGATGGATATGCATCTGAAATTTCAGAAGACGTTCCAGAAGGATTAGAATTCTTATGGTCAGACAAAATGGATGATGAGTTAGATGCAGATACAACATTAACAGACGAAGAAAAAGAAGCAATAAAATATAATCAAGGAATTTGGAACATAAAAGAAATAGACAAAGAAACAAATAGAATTAATATGATTTCAACAGACTACTTAGCAAAAGGAAAAGGAGCAGAATTAATAACAGATGAAGCAAACCTAATAAAAGCATTTGATAAAACAAAAGGATATAAAGACACAGAAACAGAAAAAAATCCAGACTATAAAGAAGTTTCAGTATATATGAAAGTTGTTTCAACACAAACAGCAGGAACAATAATTAGAAATGAAGCAGCGATAACAGAAGATACAGATGCAAATGGAGAACCAGTAGACGATAGAGATTCAAATCCAGATGAATGGGTGAAATATGAAGATGATGAAGATTATGATAATGTTGTATTAGAAGTATTTGATTTAGCACTAAGAAAATTCATAGCAGCAGTTAGTCCAGATGTAACTATAGATGATTCAGATTATCTAGTAAATGAAGATGGAACATATGAAAGAGCACCAGAAGTAGACACATCAGAATTAAACACAATAGGAACAGACGGACAAATGATAACAACAGCAACATACAATCATCCAAAAACACCTGTAGAGGTAAACAAAAACGATTATGTTGTATATATGTTAAGAGTATACAATGAAGGACAAATAGATGGATATGCAAGTGAAATCACAGACTACTTACCAGAATATCTAGAATTTGTAGACGGAGAATTCAATAATAGATATGGTTGGACAGTATCAGGAGATGGTAGAACAGTAACAACAAACTATTTAAAAGATACATTAATTAATAAAGCATCAGAAGATAACAATGGAACAATCGTATTAACATATAAAGAAGTACCTATTCTATGTAGAGTAAAAGACACAGCAAAAGTAAATGAAAATATCACAAACATAGCAGAAATTACAGAATACAAAGATGAAAACAAGGAAGACATTATAGATAGAGACTCACAAGCAGACAATGTAAATGTGCCATCAGATGAAGAATTACCAGGATATAAAGATGATGAAGTTGGACCATATGTACCAGGACAACAAGACGATGATGACTTTGAAAAAGTAATAATAAAACCATTTGATTTAGCACTAAGAAAATTCATAACAGCAGTAGATGATGAAGAAGTAACAACAAGAATACCAGAAGTAAGTTATAATGAAGAAGAAGGAAAAATAGAATACAATCACACAAAAGTACCAGTAAAAGTAGTAACAGGAGACATAGTAACATACACAATAAGAATCTTCAATGAAGGAGAAAAAGCAGGATATGCAAAAGAAGTAGCAGATGACATACCAGATGGACTAGAATTTTTACCAAACAATGAGACAAATCAAGAATATAGATGGGTAATGTATGATGCGGAAGGAAATGTAACACAAAATGTAGAAGAAGCAGAAAAAATAGTAACAGATTATCTATCAAAAGAACAAGGCGAAGCAAGAATGGAAGAAGATAGTACA
>CAJFQT010000069.1 GCA_904419095.1 uncultured Clostridia bacterium
ATGTTCGGGTTTATTATGCTGCTGGTTGATTTGCTGTATGCTTTTGCAGACCCGCGTATTAAAGCAAAGTATAAATAGTAGGGGGGCATATGAATTTGAAAAATGCAAATGAATTAAAAACGCATTATCGATCAAAAAAGCAGAATGTGGTGAAAGAAGTATTTCGGCGTTTGAAAAAAAATACAAGCGCTATGATCGCATTGGCGGTGATTTTATTTTTTCTAGTTATTGCTATATGCGCGGGCTTTATTGCTCCTTATAGTGAAGTAATTAAACAAAATATTCCACAGCGTCTTCAGCCTCCAAGTGCTCTTCATTGGTTTGGGACAGACGATTATGGTAGAGATATGTTGTTAAGAGTAATTTATGGTACGAGGACGTCGCTTTTTATTGGAGTTATTGTGTCTGCTGCGTCTTTGATATCTGGTGGCTTTTTGGGAGCGATATCTGCTTATTATGGAGGAACAGCTGATAATATCATTATGCGGATTATGGATATGTTTACAAGTCTGCCATCTATTCTGCTTTCCATGTGTGTTGTGGCGGCTTTGGGGCCGAGTATGCAGAATTTGCTAATTGCCATGACCCTTTCTAATATTCCGGTATTTGCGAGAATGGTACGTTCTACCATGATGACAGTGGTTGATATGGAGTATGTAGAGGCAGCCAGAGCTTGTGGAACCAGCGACGGAAGAATTATTATGAAATATATTTTGCCAAATAGTATGGGGCCGATTATTGTTCAAACGACTCGTAGTATTGCCCAGGCAATTTTAACCGCTGCCGGATTGAGCTACATTGGACTTGGGATTCAGCCGCCTACTCCGGAATGGGGAGCAATGCTGTCGGCGGCAAGAGAGTATATGCGTACCTATCCATATTTGATGGTATTTCCGGGAGGAGCATTGGTGATGGCCGCGCTTTCCTTTGAACTGCTGGGAGATGGACTAAGGGATGCCCTTGATCCGAGGCTAAAGGACTAAAGGGGAGGGAATATGGAAAAATCATTATTAAAGGTTAAGGATTTGGAAGTTGTTTACAAAACAGATTTTGAAACGGTATGCGCTGTGAACAAAATTAGCTTTGACCTGAATCAGGGAGAAGTGATTGGTTTAGTGGGGGAAACGGGAGCGGGAAAGACAACAACTGCTTTATCGATCATGAGATTATTACCGTTCCGTACCGGAAAAATTATAGGAGGTGCTATCGAACTGGAAGGAAAATCCCTTTTGGATCTATCAGAGAATGAGATGAGAAAAGGGTATCGAGGAGAAAAAATCGGAATGATTTTTCAAGATCCTATGACTGCTTTAAATCCTGTTACCAAAGTCGGGGATCAGATTGCAGAAGCACTGAAATATCATAACAAAGAGAAAATGACCACGGTAGATATTGATAAAAGAGTTGATGAAATGTTGGAATTAGTAGGTATTCCGGCTTTTCGAAAAAATGACTATCCGCATCAGTTTTCGGGGGGGATGAAGCAAAGAGTAGTCATTGCAATTGCATTAGCATGCGAACCTGATTTGTTGATTGCAGACGAACCGACCACAGCTTTGGATGTGACGATTCAGGCCCAGGTACTGGCAATGATGCGTGAACTACAGGAACGATTAAAAATGTCTATGATTTTAATTACCCACGATTTGGGAATTGTGGCCCAGGTCTGTGATAAAGTAGCAGTTATGTATGCAGGAGAATTGATAGAACAAGGACGCGTAGAGGATATTTTTACAGGACAAAAGCATCATCCCTATACAGTAGGGCTATTTGGTTCAATCCCCAATTTAAATATCGAGACGGAACGATTAGAACCCATTGATGGTTTGATGCCGGATCCCACAGACCTTCCAAAAGGATGTAAATTTTCTCCGCGCTGTAAACAATGTATGGAAATTTGCAAAACAACACAGCCCAAGGAATATGTCAATGGTGAGCATAGGATTGCATGCCATCTTTACAGCAGCTCGATAATGGAAGAGGGGGGATGTAAACATGCCTGAAGTAACAGCTGGAAAACCAATGTTGGAAGTTAAAAACTTGAAAAAGTATTTTAAAGTGAAAAATGGATGGCTTCATGCTGTTGACAATATAAATTTTTCGCTGGAAAAGGGAAAAACATTGGGGGTGGTAGGAGAGTCTGGTTGTGGTAAATCGACTCTTGGCAGGACAATACTCAGGCTGATTGAACCTTCTAGCGGAGAAATATGGTTTAACGGACAAGATATTACAAAACTGGATCAAAAGGCAATGCGTAAAAAAAGAGAGGAAATGCAAATCATCTTTCAAGATCCATATGCTAGTATTAATCCCCGGATGTCCGTTTCGGAAATAATTGCAGAACCATTATTGGTAAATCATACATATTCTAATAAAATTGAACGATTGGAATATATTGATTTTCTTATGGAAACAGTGGGACTGGCTTCTAGACTATATAATTATAATTTTATTACTGTATTTATATCATCTGTATTTCTATTTTTATATTTTAAAAATATTGAAATAAGAAATTCAAAAATTATAAATATAGTTTCTAAAATAGCACCTTTAACATTTGCAGTATATATAATACATGAACAAACTGTTTTGAGAGAAATTCTATATTTAGATATATTGAATTTAGATCAATTATGGAATAATGCAATGCAACTTGTGATTATTCCAGTTATAGTTATTATGATATTCTTGATTTGTATATTATTAGAGAAAGTAACTCAAAATACAATTCAAAAATGGATTTACAATATTTTAGAAAAGTTTTATTTAAGATTAAAAAGCACTAGATGTTATCAAAAAATACAATACAAATTATTGCAAAGATATTGTCAGAAATAAAATAGAAGGTCAATAATTTAATATGGAATAAGGCCATATGATAATTATAATAGAAAATATGATAAACTAAAAATAAAGGGGAAAATAAATATGGAAAAAATAAGAGAAAATAATATAGATTTATTAAAGATGATTTGCTGTATTTCTGTAATTATTATACATGCAAGTGCTAGATATTGTACTATGGCTGTAAATGAAGGTGCGAATATTTATAATGAAGGTATATTTTTTTCTAATCTAATGAATTGTATAACTAGATTTGCAGTGCCATGTTTTGTTATGATTGCAGGAGGATTTGAATTATCTAAAAAGGTATCTTATAAAGAATTTTATAAAAAGAAAGGAGTGAGAGAAAAAACTTTAAAAGGGTATATAGCTGAACAAATGATGAATGAAAAAGATAATTTTTTAGAAAGAACGGAAGAAGATATAGATTTTAATTTACTACTTAGTAATTTAAAAGAAGAAGAAAGAATGATAATTTTGCTTTTCTATAACGGAAAATATACTATAAAAGAAATAAGTTATATTCTAGGAATAAACGAAAACACAATAAAATCCAGACTAAATAGAGCGAAAAATAAAATAAAAATTAGTAAGGAGGAAAAGATAATTGGACAAGATAGACAAATATATTCAAAAAGTAGTGAATAAAGAAATAGCAGAACCAAAAGGATTTGAAAATGCAATTAGAACAGCTTTATATTCAGAAAAATTTAATAAAATAGTGAAAAAAAGAAAGTTAATAAAATATATTACAATTTTTTGCGTAGTATCCTGTATAATCATATGCTTACTATTGATATCATTTTTTATTGTCTAAAGAATACATTTAATAGAAAAATACAATTCAGTCCAACAGAAAACTAAAAACTAAGGAGTTCAAAATATGATATATATACTTCAGAAACAAGTTCTACTCGCTACATAGATTTTTAAACTTAAAATATTTATATATCAACATACAGAACTCCTTTACAAAATTAAGAGTGAATCTTGAAGAGAATAATACAAAATTATTAAATATATTATAATAAAATATGCATAATAATAGCATCATTATTTCCATAATACTTTTTCCTTATTCCATCAATTCTAAAATTTAATTTTTTATAGAGATTTATAGCAGGAATATTATTTTCATTCACTTCAAGGTTAATTTTATTTATACCATTATTTTTACAATAATTAATAACTTCAGAAAGCAAAGAAGAAGCAAAGCCTTGCTGTCTATAATTTTTATGTATTGCTATATTCATGATGTCAGCTTCATCTAAAACAACTTTTATTCCTACAAACCCAACAATTTTATTTTCTATTTTTGCCGAAAACCATACTGAATTATCTGATAATAAATCAGTTTTTAAATTTTCAATGTTCCAAAAATCATCAAAATAATTAAAATCTATTAAATTTAAATCATTCAAATTCATTCTACAAATCTCTAAAATATTACTTTCAAATTGCCTTTGAGCCTGTGGTTTTTTTAAATATAATGGAAGCAAATAATCACTAGAATAATTTTTTTGATTATCAGAATATTTTTTAAATCCGATTATTCCTAATTTACCAACATCCAAATCATTTAAAGTGTTGTTTGCAAATTGACAATTAGAGAAATTTTGCTCAATTATATCTTTGTATGCAACACTTCCATCTCCAACAAATATAATCTCTTTATCAGTATATTTATTATTTAAAATAGATAAACAATTTTGTATTGAATTTGCTTGTGGAAATTCTAAAATATTATAGTTAGAATCTTTTAATTCATATAAAGCAAAATAACAGTTGTCATTTTTACAATCAATAATACTGCAAATTGTTGATGAAGAATCAATATTATTTGCAAGACATTCTAAAGAATCAACTCCAACTGTTGGAACATTTAGGCTATCAGAAAAGGCTTTTAATGTTGCAATTCCTATTCTAATGCCAGTGAATGAACCTGGACCAATATCACATACAAATAATTTTATATCAGAAATTTTAAAATTATTTTTCTTTAGTATTTTTTCTATTGAAGGCATCAAAATTTCAGAATGTGTTAAACCTTCATTTAGTTCCATTTTGTCTATTATATTGCAATCCTCTAATAAAGCAATACCACATAGTTTACTTGAAGTATCAATTGCTAATATTTTCAAAGTAATTCCTCCTTAATACAATAATATATTGTTAAAATAAAGCTAAGTAACAAAATCTTACTATACTATACAGACAGAAAAGCATCATTAATAAGAAATTTCTAAGTATTACAAATGTAGTTTCACTATCCTTATATACTTTTAAAATAAAGTTTAAGATAATAGAAGATATTGTTTTTAAGATTAATCATAAAAAGATTTTAAATTTTCTAATACCTTATCATATCTTTCACCCTGAGAAATAAAACGAAATAATCTTTTATTTTCATCATTTTCTAATTTTGTAATATCTATTGAAATAAAAGATTTTGGTAATGCATCTTTAATAAGTTCACCCCATTCAATTAAACAGATACCATTTTCGAAATATTCATCTCCACCAATTTCGTAAAATTCTGCAACATCTTCTAAACGATATACATCAAAATGATATATAGAAATATCATCTTTTTTATACTCATTAACAATATTAAATGTAGGACTTGATATTTCATCTTCCAAATTAAAAAATTTAAGAAAACCTTCTGTAAATTTAGTTTTACCTGCACCTAATTCTCCTGAAAGAACAACTAAATCTCCTTTTTTGAGTAATGAGGCTAAATTTTTCCCGAGCATTAAAGTGTCATTTATAGAATTAGAGCTAAAATTATATGTGTTCATAAATTACTCCTTTAATAAATAATTTGATAATATAGGTATTATACTATAAAATATGGTGGAATTCAATAGTTACAATTCGGTCTAGTACAGAAATAAGCCGCCCAAAAGGTTAATATATAAATATTTTTTGTCAAAAACAAAATCTTTAGTCTACCTATAGGTCTTTGACAAAAAAATATTTATATATCAACCTTTTGGACTACTCTACAAAATTTAGCCTGAGTAGTAACAATCAACAAAATATTGATTGAAGAAAATAAATAAAAACTATTGATTAAATTAAAAGTTTGTAATATAATTGAAACGAAAATGTAATAAAAGTGAAATAGAAAGAATGAAGGGAAGGTAAATATGTTTAAATTTGGGTTTGGACAAGATGTTGGTATAGATTTAGGAACAGCAACAGTAATTGTATATGTAAAAGGAAAAGGAATTGTATTAAGAGAGCCATCTGTTGTTGCAGTTGATAATAATTCAGGAGAAGTATTAGCAGTAGGAGGAGAAGCTAGAAGAATGTTAGGAAGAACTCCAGGAAATATTGTAGCAACAAGACCATTACGTGATGGAGTTATTTCAGATTATACAGTTACAGAGAAAATGTTAAAATACTTTATTAATAAAGTGTGTGGAAAATTTGTATTTGCACCAAGAATAATGATTTGTATACCTTCTCAAGTAACAGAAGTAGAAAAGAAAGCTGTAATTGACGCTGCAACACAAGCAGGAGCAAGAAAAGTATATTTAATTGAAGAACCAATAGCAGCAGCAATTGGAGCAGGAATAGATATTGCAAAACCTTGTGGAAACATGGTTGTAGACATTGGAGGAGGAACAACAGATATAGCAGTAATTTCGCTAGGAGGATCAGTTGTAAATTCTTCAATAAAAGTTGCAGGAGATAAATTTGATGAAGCAATTGTAAAATATATAAAGAAAAAACACAATATAGCTATAGGAGAAAGAACAGCAGAGGATTTAAAAGTAAATATAGGATGTGTATATCCTAAAATACAAGATGTAGAAATGGATATAAGAGGAAGAGATTTAATTACAGGGTTACCTAAAACAGTAACAATACACTCATCAGAAATGTTAGAAGCATTAATAGAACCAGCGACAATGATAGTAGATGCAGTTCATGGAGTTCTTGAAAGAACACCTCCAGAACTTGCAGCAGATATAAGTGACAAGGGAATATATATGACAGGTGGAGGATGTTTAATTGATGGTCTAGATAGATTATTGCAAGAAAAAACAGGAATAAATGTCATGATTGCTCAAGATACAGTTTCATGCGTAGCTTTGGGAACAGGAAAGGCATTGGAAAATCTAGATGTTTTAGATGGTAAAGCAAGAAAATAAAATTTTTGACTTCACAAAAAATATTAAATTATGTATAATTATTAATAAAAATTTGATATATTTATTATATAAAATAGGGTGTCCTATTTGAAATGTTACCTTGAAATATACATTTCACATTAGGACACCCTATTTAAAGAGCTAGAATGTAACAAATTATTGTATTACAGACAATAATTCTCTTTCTGAAAGTTCACTGTCAGCAATTATAGCAACAAACTTATTAGGAAATAAAATGCCGATATTTAAAATACTAGAAAAACAAACATCTTCGCCAAATGTTGCTGTTAAAGTGGGGAATTTGTAGTAATTCTGAAGGCTTAATCTAGTTCGATTTTTAGAAGGTTGAAATAGTATAAAATATTTCTTTCCATCATTGATTTTTTTTCTACTTGCCGGCAGAAAAATAGTATTTTCGTACATAGTAGTATCAATTTCCTCAAAATGGGATATTCCCATTCTTTTGGAATGAGATGTTTTTTTTATGCCCAAATAATATGCAGATGGCTTTTGATAAGCTCTAGAGTCAACAAATATAGGCTCACATATACAAAATTCACCATCTGGAAGTATTGGAGCAATTACTCCGTATAACCGCCCAGTTTCGATTTTATTAATTGTTGCCATT
>CAJFQT010000070.1 GCA_904419095.1 uncultured Clostridia bacterium
CAAGAAGATGAATATGGTGGATATAGAGTATCATTAGATGCAAAATTTGATAAGTTAGTTGTACCTATGAAATTAGACATAACAACAGGAGATGTTATTACTCCAAAGGAAATAAAATACAAATTTGATTTGATGTTTGAAGAACGATTTATTGAAATATTAGCATATAATATGGAAACTGTTATAGCAGATAAATTTGAAACAATCATATCTAGAAATATTGATACAACAAGAGCAAGGGACTTTTATGATATTTATATATTATGGACTACTCAACAACAAAATTTTGATAAAGAATTGCTAGGACAAGCTATTGTGAAGAAATTTGAGTATAGAGAATCTATTGATAAATTGAATAATATAGATGAAATAATGGAAGTTATAAAAGAAAGTGACGCTTTGAAAGAACATTGGAAGAATTATCAGAGCAAGTTTAGTTATGCAGAAGATATTAGTTATGAAGATACGATGAGAGTATTAGAAGAAATTATATTAATATTAAGGAAGTAAAAAATATGAGTGTATCAACTATAAAAGAATATGTAGAACAAATACAAAAAGAGAATATTGTTCAAGAAACTGAAGTAAGAAGTAAAATAATAAATCCACTACTAAATCTGTTAAAATATCCAAGTGAAAATATTGCAGAAGAGTATCCAATTTATGGAAAAGATGGAAGAAAAGATTTGAACTGCAAGAGAGCAGATATTATAGCTTTTAAACAAAATAATGCAAATGATCATAGAGATAAAAACGGAATAGATTGGGTTATGAATAATTCATTGGTTGTCATAGAATTAAAAAAGCCAGGTGAGAAACTTGAAGATGCAAAATATCAAGCATCATTTTATGCAATGTGGTCAAGATGTATTATTTACGTGACAACTAATGGAGAAGATATAATAATATACAGCTTACAAAATTATATAGCAGATAAGATTTTATTTAATGATAAAATTATAAATTTAGAGAAAAGTTGGCAAGAGTTAAATAAAATATTAAATTATAATAATCTCATCAAAAAGAAAAATGAGGATAATGTAGATATAAAAAATGAAAAATTAATATATTTAGAATATTGCAAGAACAAAATCAATGAAAATATTGGTTATTTAACCGAAGGAATAAATCGATTCTTAAAACGTGATAATGACTTATATAATATATGTGCACTTATGAATTTAACATTGGAAGATTCTAAAAAAATCGAATATAAAGAGATATTAAATGAAAATAAAGCATTAATATTAGGTAATGTTGGGGTAGGAAAAACTTATTTACTAAAGTTAATAGAGTCAGAGATATTGAATAGATATGCTAAAGAAGAAGGAAATATTATACCAATAATTATTACTGCTAAAGGATGGAAGAAAAATTACTTTTCAATTGAAGAAGCTATTTATAATTTGTTAAAATATAATGTGCCATATATTAGTATGGATTCTATAAAAGAAAAAATAGTAAATGGTGAATATATTTTATTAATTGATGGAATAGATGAGATAAAAAGAGAACGAAAATCCTTTATTAATGAAATAATAAATTTGTCTAAAGGAATAAATACAAAAATCATATGTACATGTAGAACCAATAATTATTTTGGAGAGTTAGATGAAGAATTAAAAAAGTATATTCTAGAGGAACTTACCGAAGAACAAATAAAAGAATTAATGAGAAACCCATTATTACTATCAATGATAGTTTTTGTCTATAAGAATAATAATAAAGAAATACCAAAAAATAAAGCGATTTTATATAAGGCGTTTTTAGAGAATCTTATAAATTTAAGACCAAAAAATAAAAATGTGGAAATAAAATTAGATACTGATAAAAGAAGAAAAATAATACAAGATTTTGCTTGCTGTGATTTCAACTCAGATACTGATATGAGTAGTATTATTGATAAATATATAGGAACTCTTACTAGAAATGAAATAGAGGAAGAAATTCTAGATACAGGAATTATCGTAAAGAATGAATATGAATTTGATTTTTATCATTACTCATTTAAAGAATATTTTATAGCAGAGTACATATATCGACAAGATAATAAAAATATATATGAATTTATAAATAAAAATATTAAAGATAAGAATTTTTATGAAATTATCACATTTTTAGTAGGAATGTGTAAAGATGAAGAAAAACAAAAAATTATATTTAATGAATTAGAAAAACAAAATATAGAACTTTTATCCAAATGCTTAGACAGTAAATACAATTTTAGCAAAGAATTAGAAGTCAAAGAAATAGATTTAAGCTTAAAATATTTAATTTTAAAACAACTAAAAGATTCATATGAGAGAGTGATTGATGAAAACTTTTATGAATTAAAACAGCTTATGGACCCGTGGGATAAATATAGTGCGAAAGATATAAAAAATTTTAAAATAGGTATTAAAGGTAATATTACTGACCACAGTTTACAATATCATTTTTTTATTTTAGAAAATGAAAATAAAGAAGTAATTATTGAAGAGAATAAAGATAATCCCAAAATATATATGAAAGATAAAGATGGAAATAATATAGAAATACAATTCGGTAATTTGCAAATAAATAATCCAATGTACCCCATTAGTTTTTACAATTTTAAGAATAGTAAATTTAATATATATTCGTATAGAGAAATTGCTTTTGAATATATAGGGAAGCAATTGAAAAATATAGTTAAAAACAATAGATTTCCATTGATATGTAAAGATAACATTTTAATATATGAAATGTTAGAACAAGAATTAAAAAAATTACCTAAAAGTTTGAAAAGTGAAATAACAATTTCTTTATATGAAAATGATTCAAGAGTAATATATGATTATTTAAAAGATAAAATTAATCATAGTAGTATGCTCTATTTGATGTTATTTTTTACTAAGAATGAAAAGAATTGCAAAAATTATATGTTAACGAAATCGGATTTAAATAGAGAAGATTTAGATGCAAATTTGTGTTATCAGTGGGATTTATATAGTAATGAAAATATACTTAAATATGTTTCTAAATATTATTATTTATCTGAAATCGCGTATAGAGAGATTGTAGAAGAAAAATTTTATAATGTAAAAGAATATATGAAAAGTTATGAAAGAGGACCTAAAAAATTCTTTGGATATTTGTATAAAAATAAGAATAAAAAGCATATGTTTGAGATGGGAACATTGATGAGCTCATATAAAACTACTAATCAAACAGTAGAATTTCCATATATTAAACTTGTTGAGAGAGAAGAGCCTAACGAAAAAGAAGAAGAATTGAAGAATTTACTAAAAGAAATGGGAAAATCGGAAATAGAGATAACAACATGGACTTCATCATCTATGTTTGGATATTTTGATAAACAACCATTGTTTAAAAAAGTTTCGAAAAAGTTAGAAGAAGATTTAAAAAATATATTTCCGGATGATTAAGTTCATTGAGATTGAATGCTCTCAATTAAAATTGAGGGCAGGAAAGCGAGTATTAACATATCGCCTACACACATTGAAGGGCAAGCCTTCAAGAGTTAATAAAAGAACAAAAATTTTAAGCAGATTTGATGCAAAAATTCACCAAATGAACCAATAAAAAATGCCTATCAGAGTGCGAAAGTTCACTAGATGTACAAAATTTTATAAGAATAATGAGTTTAATTCACCAAATGAACTAAAAATTATAAATTTAGTACACCAAGTGAACTTAAAATAGTAGCATTTTTGATACAAATATGATATAAAGTAATTATACGAGGAGGAAAAATATGTTAGAAGAAAAAATTGTTTTAATAACAGGAGGAACAAGTGGAATTGGACTTGGAACAATAGAATATTTATTAGAGCAAGGTAATTATGAGATTATTTCTCTTTCAAGAGGAGATAAAAATTTATCTTTAGCAAAACAAAAATTAGGCGATAATGCGAATAGAATTACCTTTTTACAAGGAGATATTAGTAAAGAACAAGATTGTAAAAGAATATATGAAGAAATTGAGAAAAAATATAATAGATTAGATGGACTAGTAAATTCAGCAGGAATTATAAAACTTGGAGGAATCGAAGAACAGACTTTAGAAGAATGGAACAACTCAATTAATATAAATTTAACAGGAATATTTTTATTAACAAAAACTTTGCTACCATTATTGAAAAAAGGAACTAATCCATCAATAGTAAATATTTCATCTATGTCATCTGAAAGAGCAGGAGGTTCAATTGCTTATTGTGCAAGTAAAGCAGGTGTCGATATGCTAACAAAGTATATGGGACAAGAACTTGGAAAATATAATATAAGAGTTAATAGTGTAAATCCAGCAGCAGTATATACAAATATCTATGTAGCAAGTGGTGATTATACTCAAGAAGGATATGATAAATGGTCAGAAGATAAAAAGAAGTTATATCCATTAGGAAGAATAGGAGATGCAAAAAAAGATATAGCACCAACAATAGAATTTTTATTGTCAGATAAATCATTATGGACGACAGGTTCAATATATCTTGTAGATGGTGGTAAAAGTATATAGATAATTTCTAAGTACACTAAATGAACTAAGTGTTCAGTTCGCTTGGTCTACTTTACACTTAACATAATATAAATGGACAAAAGGGAAAAAAACGGGAATTGAACTTTATAGAACACCATAATATAATCGTATTATCAAAAAATGTAAAAACAAGAAAGTCAGTCGAAGCTAGCACGGCTGGCTTTTTCTGTTGCCTTTTTTGAAATTTAATTCAAGTTAAGGAGGATTTTTATGTTGTACGAAATGAATTTTGATAATACAAAAAATATTAAGATAAACGAAAATATTTTTAATTGCAGTATAAAAATAGCAACACTAAATAAAACATTTAAAGCAGGATTAATTAAAGAAAAGAGATATTTAGAATTAAAGCAAAATATTTTGCAAGAATATAATTTAACACATATAGGTATTTGAAAAATTAATATTTTGATGTATAATAAGTACATAAAGATTCTCTAAACTTGAGAAAGGAAGGTTAATTTTGAAAGTACAAGTTATAGAGAAGAAAAAAGGTCGAATTAATAGAACAACAGGAGAAGAAATAAAAGGAAATTTAAGAGTATGTGCCTATGCAAGAGTTAGTACAGAAAAAGAAGAACAATTAAACAGTTATAATTCTCAACTAAAGTATTATGAAGAAAAAATAAAAAGTAATAGTGATTGGAAATTTGTTGGCATTTATGCAGATGAGGGAATAACAGGAACATTAGATTATAAGCGAGATGGCTTTATGAAAATGATGCAAGATGCAACACAAAACAAATTTGATATGATAATAACAAAATCAATATCAAGATTTGGAAGAAACACAGTTGATACTCTAAAATATGTAAGAGGATTGAAAGAAAAAGGAATTGCTATTTACTTTGAAGAAGAAAGAATTAATACTTTAGAAATATCTGGAGAAATAATGCTAACAGTTTTAAGTGCAATGGCACAGCAAGAAAGCGAAAATATTTCTTCGCATGTAAAATTGGGATTACAAATGAAACAAAAAAGAGGAGAACTAATTGGATATAATGGATGTTTAGGATATGTATATGATAAAGATACAAAGGAAATCACAATCAATTACGAAGAAGCAGAAATAGTAAGATATATCTTTGAAAGATATTGTCAAGGAGTAGGTTGCACAACTATTGCTAAAGAATTAACAAATATGAAATATAAAACACCAACAGGGAAGAAAAAATGGCACGAATCAACAATAAGAGGTATTCTAAAAAACGAAAAATATAAAGGAGATGTCTTACAAGGAAAAACATATACAACAGATCCAATCTCACATAGAAGAGTAGTTAATATGGGAGAAGAAAATCAATATTACATAGCAGAACATCATGAGCCAATCATCTCTGAAAGAATGTTTAATCAAGTACAAGAAATTTTACAAAAGCGAGGAGGAGTAAGAGGCTCTGGAAGAAGAAAAGGAAACTTTAGTAGAAAATATCCTTTTAGTAGTAGATTATATTGTGGTTTCTGTGGTAGCTTACTTACAAGAAGAAACTGGCACTCTGGAACGAAAAATAGTATTACAGTTTGGCATTATATGGAATTTGTAAAACATGGAAAAGAAAATTGCCCACATTGTAAAGCTATGAAAGAAAGTATTATAGAAGAAGCATTTACCGAAAGTTATAAGTTATTATGTAATAATAACAAAAAATTAATCCAAACATTTTTAAATGAAATGGAAGAAATTATACAAGAAGAAAGCAACGAAAGTTCTATTAAAAGACTAGAAGAAGAAAAGCAAATATTAAAAGAAAAGATAGACAAACTAATTAATTTAAACTTAAATGGAACAATAACATTAGAAACATTACAAGAAAAGAAAGCAAAAATACAAAATAAAATCAATCAAATACAAAAAGAACAAGAGCATTTACAACTAGAGTTAGAAGATTCAATTAGTTTAAATCAAGGATTAAACAAGTTTAAAACTTTATTTAAAGACAACGAAATCATGCCAGAATTTGATAAAGATATTTTTGAATTAATGATAGAAAGAGTTATTATAGGAGAAAAAGAAACAAATGGAAAAAATAATCCAAGAGTAATAACTTTTATTCTAAAATCTGGAAACGAAATCAAATGTCAAGAAGATAAAAATAAAGATGATTTGCAACAGTCATCATACGAGGCAAGCCAAAACTATCTACAGACTGTATGTGAGCCATGTGGAAGTCTGTGCGTTGCTAGAATTAAAGAATTGCCAGTAGTGCTTGAATTTACTAGCTTTCAAGATACAATAATGTTTCATAAAAGAGGTAGATTTGGACTAGAAAAAGTACAAAAAAATGAAATTAATGTTAAGGTTGTTTTAGATATGGAGTGTGGAAACATATAAAACAAATTTAAAAAAACGATATAATAGTTGCTGTGAGTGAATTACAGAGATTATATGTCTATGGTCAGCACACCATATGATATGGTTGTATGTTGATGAACATATGAATTTATTAAAATAAAATTTTAAAGTTAAAGAGAATCCTAAGTAAAGTGCCTTGTATGATAGGTGCTTTATTTTTGCTCAAAAATCTAATATATTTAATGCGAATTTTGCTGATTTTGTTGAGGAAAAGGTAAATCTGTGATATAAATATGGTAATATATGGAGGTAAGACGAAATGGGTAAAGTATTAAAAGTAAGAGAAGTGGGAGAACCTATCCTTAAAAAAGAATGTGATGAAGTTAATATAAAAAATATTAATGAAGATATTATAGACATTATAGAAGATTTAAAATCAACACTAGAGTATGGAACAGGATTAGGAATTGCGGCACCTCAAATAGGTGTAGATAAAAGAATTATTGTAGTAGGAGCCAAAAAAGAAAATATAAAATATAATGATGCAGAAGAAATACCAATAACGGCAATGATTAATCCAACTTGGAAGAAATTATCAGAAGATACAGATGTGCAATATGAAGGATGTATGAGTGTTCCTAGTATCAGAGGAAAAGTAGAAAGA
>CAJFQT010000071.1 GCA_904419095.1 uncultured Clostridia bacterium
GATATCAAACATATATAAAAATATCCCTGTTAGCATATAGCTAATAAGGATTTTTTATTTTTCTAGTCTGAACAGTAACATTTTTTATAAATTTTTTTCTTTAAATTTCTGAAAACTATTGACAAATTTTAGACAAAATATTATAATACTAATTGTTGTTGATAACCAGTTCATTTTAATATGCAGATGTGGCGGAACTGGTAGACGCACAGGACTTAAAAAATTGTAACTTTGCTTAAACAAAAATCCTTGTAAGCTTTGTGTAAGAGTACATTGATAAAAATTTAAAATTTAAAAAGTTTAGATGTCTAACAAAATGTCTAACAAATTTTAAAAAAATATATAAAATGCGGAAATATATGCAGATGTGGCGGAACTGGTAGACGCACAGGACTTAAAATCCTGCGGAGGTTAAACTCCGTGCCGGTTCGATTCCGGCCATCTGCACCATTGCATATAAAAAAGTATTTTATATATGGTACTTTCCTATAACTAATCACATCTTAGTTATAGGAATTTTTTTATACTGATTTTTTGTTAGAAAGTACATTTGATATTACCTTTGCAGGTGTTCTTTTATTTACAACTTCACTATTAGCATATATTTGTGTTGTTTTAATATCACTATGTCCGAGCCAAACTTGTATATCTTCTAAAGGCACATCATTTGCAAGTAGCAAAGTTGCACAACTATGTCTTAATTGTCTAAATTCTATCTTTCTTAATTTTTTATCTTCTATTAATTCTCCAAATCGTCTTGTTACTCTATCAGGTCTAATCAACTTACCTTCTTCATCAACAAGTATATAGTTTTCTTTATTTTTATAACTGTTACCATACTTTAATTTATTTTCTTGTTGCTTTTTATATTCTTTTTTTAGCAATTCTTCAATAAATGGTATTAAAGGTAAAGTCCTGTTACTTGTTTTGTTTTTACATCTGTCTTTCTTAACTACTGTATACTTGCCATTAACCATTGCGTGAGTTACAGTATGTGCAACTGTAATAGTATGAGCTTCAAAATCTATTGCAGTCCATTTAAGTCCACAAACTTCTTCACGTCTAAAACCATAATAACTAGCAAGTAAAATATGTAATTCAATAAAATTCCCTTTTGCAACAGAAAATAAAAGTTCTAAATCCTTTTGTTTGTAATAATTTGAAATATAATGTTCTTCCTTTTTTCTTAATCCGTGTGCTGGGTTAACATCTAAAATCTCAAATTCACTAATTGCATCTTCTAGGCTTTTGTGTATAACAGAGTGATAACGATTAACTGTTTTATTTTTTATATTTCTTGTTTTTTGCAAATATGTATAGAAATCCTTTATATCTGCTCTTTTTAAGTTCTCAACAGTAATATTTAAATTATTAAAATAATCTGTTATTATATTTGCTTTACTTTCATAACCAGAGTATGATGTTATTTCAAGAGAAGATTTAACAAAAGGTAACCATTCATTTAAAAGATAATCTCCATATAACATTTTTGCTTTATTTTCAACAGTTTTAACAATAATTTTATCTTGTCCTGTACATTGTATTACTTCTTCATTTACCTTAGGAGTATTTAATTCTCTTTCAAATTCTTCTGCAATTTTTCTAGCTTTTAATTTTGCTTTATTTTTATTTCCGGGCTTGTCTTGTATATTTAAACTTCTCCAAGGTTGTTTCCTTTTATGATTTTCATCATAATAATTAAGAATAACTTGAAACCAACCACGACTTGTTACAAGAACAGGTTTTACAACATATACAAATTCTTGGGTTGCAGTATTTGTCATTTATTTTTATCTCCTTTCCAAATTTATTTTATATTTAAATCCTGTGCGTCTACTACTTACTCCACATAACTTTTATTTTAAAATGCAACCCATTTATATATGAAAAATAGTATATGATATTGGGTTGCATTAGGTAAAGTCTTATTTTTGATTTTGAAGATAATTTATAACATTTATTTTAGGGATACGATAAGATTTCCCAATTCTTATTGAAGGAATAATATTGTTTTGCAATAATTCGTAAGCTTTGTTTCTACCAATTTTTAAAGCCTGTCTAAATTCTACAAATGTTAAAACATCGTCAAAATCTTTCAGTATTTCTATATCTTTAAAGTCCATAGTATGCACAACTCCTTTTATTTTATTTTTATAGTTTAAATATAATGTAATTTTTGTAATAAGTGTAAAATTAACATTACATTTTTTACAAATTTAAATTAAAAAGGTTTATATCTATCTTGTTGAGAATATCTTGAATTTGAGTTCTTTTTCCAATTAACTGGTTTTTCTTCTTCTGCATTAAAGGAAAAGAAATGTTTATCCTTAGGCTTAATAGCTACAACAGTTTGTGCTTCTCCATTAACTCGTCTTTGTATTGTATATCGTCTAGGATCTGTCCTATATAAATTATCTTCTTCAAGTAAATATTTCCAAAGACTTTTTGCATTTATTGGGAATTTCATACTACCATTAGCATAAAACTTACAAATGCTATTATAAATCACATTTGGAAAGAAGTAATATAAATCCTCCATCTTATCATAATATCCAACAAATGCTCCCCCTTGTGACATATTTTCTACATTTTCTCCTGTATCATAATCTAATACGTGTATCATTCTAGTTGCAAATAGTTGGTTTAATGCGTTATAGAACATATCTGTTGGTTTTAAATCAACTATTTCTTGAGTTTGTTTTTCAACAAGTTTTACTAATGTTTGATGGCAATTCTTATCTAATTGCTCTTTTTTTAATTTATCAATAACACCAGTTCTCACTAAAAATTCTGTAAAAATTGAAAAGCCAGTTATTAAAGCATTAGCATTTTCATTTGTCCTTCCATGTGCATTTGAGTTTTGTTTAATTTTTAATTCTTGAAAATTATTTTTAGCTAAATTTTTTACTAAATCTTCATTTTGTATAATCCATTCTATGTATTTTTTCATAGAAAAAGCTAATTCTTCACTATTATTCTGCAAGTCGGACAATTTATTTAAGTCTATGCTATTTTCTTCTATATTTATAATTAAAGACCTAGCAATTCGACTCTGAGCAACATCTGGTATTGTTTCTCCTGTTACTATACATAAACCACGAGCAGTATAAGGCGATTTTAATGATTTACCGTTTTGTGACATTCTAGTTCTACCAGTTCTATCACCAAACATTGCATAAAGCCTTTCCATAGTATCTAGCTTTTTGTTTCCAATAATTTCAGGGTTGTAATCATCAACTACAATAATTGTGTCTTTTAATAAAAAAGCTTTCTTTTCTATACTATTTAAAGTATCCCTGAAACTTGCAGGAAAAGCGTTTCTGTCAAAGTTACCAAAATGGCATAGTAACAATGCAGTAATACTACTTTTTCTTGTTCCTGTCTTACCCTGTATAAATAAAATAAAATCAGGATGAATACCTAATCCACTAAACATTGAAGTTAGTGGTGCTGTATATACTGTTGCTAGTAGTGGTATCGTTATATCATAGCTTGCCATGTCTAATATTGATAAGCTACGTTGAGATGATTGTTTTATATTAAATTCTTTGTTTGTAAAGCAAAAACTTTCTAGCTTATCTATTGATAAATCTGCATAAACATTTTCTACATCACCGATTACACCATTGTGGAATAAATAACACAATTTGCCATTAACTTTAGTAAATCCTGTATGTGTATAAATATTCTTTTCTTCCATTACATATCTTCCAATATGTTGACTTACTTCTCTTAATTTATCTGGAATTGTACTTCCAGCTGAAGTAATTGCATATTTGTCCCAACTTGAACCTAAAATATAATTGTTTTTTTGAAATTGTTCAACAGTTATTATTTGTTCAGCTAATTTAATGTTTAAATCATCTAGTATTAGACATTTTACTTTATAAAATGTTTCTGTATCCTTGCCATTTCTATAATTGATTTTTTCTGTTGGATAAGCAACAAAATTACTTAATTGTACATATTTATCTTCGCTTTTAGCATGATACAAATGACCATTATGTATAAAGTAATTTGTATTTTCTAATGCTTTCATACATTGTTGTAATTCATAGTTGTCAATTATTTCAACTGCTGGAGCAGAATTAAAAACTTCTTTTGTTGTTTCTGTAATTTTATAAAATATATTACTTTCATAAGCAATACTTGTACCACCAAAAAACATTGTTGCTATACTAGTTGGTGCTGTATCTATATTATAATCTTTAAATGTTTCTTTAAAGCCATTATATATTGCTTTTACAATTTCTTGACTTTGTATTGCCATTTCTAATATGTAGACTAATCTAAATTTGTGTTGCTGTTCTGTATGTGAAAATGTGTAATATATAAATGTTGGCAATAAGTTAATTTCTTTACAGTAACTAATAATTTTATCAACTGAGATGTGTTCTTCATTGTCCACAGTTATATTTTGTTTTACACCATTTACAGTTTTTACATTATCTACATCAACCATAAATACTTGATAAAAATTGGTGTCATCTTGCCAGTCATTTTGTGATTTTATTCCTGCTGGTATGCAAGTATGACCTGTAATTAAGTTTTCTTTTATATCTTTTAATTGGTAAGCCATAGGTTGCAAATTGGCAATATTATTTTTTATAATTCCTATTTCTTCTCCTGTTGGTTTTTTTGTAAAAGCTGTAGTATCAAACATACAATATATTTCTTCTGGCTTATTATCAGTTGCTTTTAATTCAAAAGTTTTATTGTATGTTATATTGTTATTTTGTGTAATATTTGTAATTTGTGTATTATAATTGGTTGGTAATTCAATATTAAATTCTTTTGCAATATATTTCAAAGCTTCAAAATTATTAATTGCTTTGCCCATAGAAACAACAAATTTAAAAATATCTCCTTTAAAATCTCCACCAAAGTCTGTTATGCTAACTTTGTTAACACATAATGATGGGTCATTATCTCCTTCTCTAAATGGCGAATGCCATTTCCAAGTTTCACCACTTTTTACTTGTGGTTCTCCTAATATACTTGTTACTAACTCACGAGCATTTACCTGCTCTTTCACGAAATTAAAAATATTTTGTTCCATTTTAACCTCCTTAAATAATAAAATATTTGATAGAAGGCTTGATTTTTCACTATTTCTATGTTAATATAGATTTATCGAAATTAACAATAGATAGAGATTACAAGCATTCTATCTTATAAGAAGATTTTGAAAATTACTAGTTTTCTTAATCTTCTTTTTCTATTCCTAGCATTTCTTTAGTTGCTTGGGATAGTTTGTCTGGATTAAATATTATAATAAAGTCTTCGTTATTTTTGTTATTATTTATAATATCTAACGCTTTACTTAATTGCATGTGTTCCCATTTGATGTCATTTAGACTTTGCATTTTTAGTCACCTACCTTTCTATTAAATTTTCAATGTTCTTAAATGTTGCAATTCTGCTTTTTTGTGATATAATAAAAAAGCAGATTTTACAAAAAACAGTAATAAAATTGTTTTCTGTTGGGTTCTGAATACATATTACAATATTTTAGAATTTTTTAAAATTCATAAATTTTATTGAATTTTTAGGAGGAAATAGTATGGAAAATTCAAAATCATTGAATAAATTTGTAATAACTGATTCTGAAAAATTTAGAAAAAAACTCAGAGAATTAGGAACACCACAAAGCATTGGAGAAAAAACAAATATAGATGAATATAAAATAGAAAGGTGGTTAAGAAATGATATTTTACCCACAACGTATGATATTGAGGACATATTAAATACTTTTAATTTAAACTTAGAAGAGTTAGGAGCAACTATAACTGATGAAGATGAATATTTGAAAAAAATATTTAGGCAAAGACTGGAAGAACTAAAAAAAGAAAAAAATGTTAGTCAAGCTAAAATTGCTAAAGATAATAGTTTTCCTGGTAGCACGGTAAATTATTGGTTTAAAAATGATGAAAAAGGAACTATTCCTAAAGGTTTAAGACTAAAAAAATTAGCAAAATATTTTGGCGTAAGTGTTTCATATTTACGAGGAGAAACAGATAATAGAAACACTAATAATGAAATAATTGGTGCAAGATTAGGCATGAATGATGAATCAATAGCTACAAGAGAAGAAATAAAAAATACAACAGTTTATGGGAAAAAATTTGAAGAAGAGGTAAAAAATATATATGGTTTTAATCATTCAGATATAGCAAATTATCTAACATCAGATATTGGTTTCGTAGATGTATTTTATGGTGAAACTTTAAAAGTTTTATCATATTATAGTGGTGGGAAATTTAAAAATTCTTTTGATAGTTTATTTAATGAAATGGAAGTAGACTTAACAGAAAATGAATTATTGGGGAATGATAATGACAAAGATTATCTACCTATGGAAATATCAACACCATACCGAGTAACCATAGAAACAATGGCAAAAGCAATTTTACAAAAAAAGATAGGTATAATGTTTGATGAATTTATAGATGAAATAGTAAAGAAAAAACAGATATCAAAATATAATGATTATAATAATGAAGAAAAGAAAATTAAAGAAAAAATTAGAAAATTAAAAGACGAACTAGCAAATATAGAACAAGTAAAGAAAGAAAAATAAATTACAATAGTAGTGTAAAAAATCACATTTAGGTGTGGTTGATAAGACCTAGTAATTAGAACTAATGTAAGTACTGCATTACACTTTTTACACTTTTTTAACATATATATATTTATTTTTATTTAATTATTTTTATATGGGATAAAAAACGAAAAAATATTTTATCTATATATAGGCATAAAAAGTGTGAAAAGTGTAAAATTTCTTTGTAAGCGTTCAAAATACTAAATCATACGCATTACATTTGAAAAAATAAATTTTGAATAATACAACAAATATAATTAAGACAATGCAAAAATACAAAAATTACATTTTTTACACAGAATAAATAGTAAAATAATATTAGTATAAAAAATATACTGGGACAATAGGCTGAAATACTAAAAACACATTTTCGTAAATCCTTTACCAAATTTAAAATCTCTGTTAAAATAAAAACAAGTAAAAGTTTAACTGAAGGTGAGGTGAAAAAAATGTGTTTAAAAACAAATGTAAATAAAATATCAAAACTAAAGCAGAAACCAAAGCAAAAAATAAACAATAATCAAAAATTAAATATCACAAAATTAGATGTTAAAAACTTATGTAGAAATCAACCCTACAAATCTCAATTAACATCTAATTTTTTATTTGAAAGGAAAAACAAAAATGATTATTGTAGTAAAAATAAAAGACAGTTATTATATGCAAATAATAGAAAAGTATTTTGATGATGGTGGACCATTTATTGTAACAAATTATAATAATAACAAAGAATACAAGCAATTTTTAAAAGATGTAAAAACATACAACGAATTTAGTTTTAAAAGTTCAGGAAAGCAAAATTATAGAAAGAAACTT
>CAJFQT010000072.1 GCA_904419095.1 uncultured Clostridia bacterium
TCTCTATTTTCAATTCTTGCTCCTATTTGCTCTTTAGTTTTAGCAGCTTTACCTACTCTGTCTCTTAAGTAGTATAGTTTAGCACGTCTTGCTTTACCTACTCTTACTAATTCTACTTTTTCTACCAATGGTGAATGGATTAAGAATGTTTTTTCAACACCTACACCATAAGAATTTTTTCTTACTGTGAATGTTTGATTTAGCCCTCCACCTTGTATTTTAATGATAATTCCTTCGAAAACTTGGATTCTTTCTTTGTTTCCTTCTTTAATTCTAACATGTACTTTTACTGTATTACCAACTTTTAATTCTGGTATTTTATTTTTCAATTGTTCGTGTTCTATTGATTTAATTATATCCATTTTAGAATTTACCTCCTTCTTTAATTTTGTGAGCGGTGTCCTTTTTTGACACTTCATTTTTAATTTTTGATTTTCTATATTTATCCATATTGATTTCTTATTATGTATTCATTCTATGGCTTAAATATTTTTCTTTGTTTTTTCTTCTATTAACTTTTCTAAGATTTTCTTTTCGTCTTGTGAAAAGTTATATTTTTTTATTAAATCTGGTCTTTTTTCCAGTGTTATTTTTATCGCTTGTTCTTTTCTCCATTTATCAATTTTTTGATGATGTCCTGATAATAATATTTCTGGAACTTTTTCTCCTTGAAATATTTCTGGTCTTGTGTATTGTGGATATTCTAAGAGTCCTTGTGAAAATGATTCTTCTTTTGTTGAGTCATTTTTTATTACTCCTTCTATATATCTACTTACACTATCTATTAATACCATTGCTGGTATTTCTCCTCCTGTTAGCACATAATCTCCAATTGATATTTCTTCATCGACAATTTTATCAATAACTCTTTGGTCAATTCCTTCATAGTGTCCACATAGTAATACAAGATGTTCTTCTTTTGATAATTCTTCCACTTTTTTTTGATTTAAAGTTTTTCCTTGTGGTGTTAAATAGATTAATTTTGTTTTTGGTGTTTTTACAGATTTGTATGCATCATAAACTATGTCTGCTTTCATTACCATTCCTGCTCCTCCACCATATGGAGTGTCATCTACTTTTTTGTGCTTGTCTTTTGAAAAATCTCTGATATTTATTAGATTGATATCTATCAATTTTTTTTCTTGTGCTTTTCCTAGAATACTTTGGTTTAGTGTTTCAAACATTTCTGGAAAGAGCGTTAACACGTCAAATTTCATTTTTTCTCCTATCTATCTTAATCCTTTTAACATATGAACTAATATTTTACCTTCTTCTAAATTTATTTCTTTTATTACTTCGTCAATTCCAGGTAATAATATTTGTTTTCCGTTATTATCTTTTACTACATAAACATCATTGCTTCCTGTGTTAAATATGTCTTCTAGAATTCCTAACTTTTCATCTTCATCAGTATAGACTTCTAATCCTATTAAGTCTGCTATATAATAGCTTCCTTCTTCTAGTGGTGTTGCATCTTTTCTTTCTATTTGTACATAGAAATTTCTAAGATTTTCTGCTTCTTCTGGTGTGTCTATTCCTTTGAATTTTACTAGAACCATATTTTTATGGTATTTTACTTCTTCTATTTCATATTCTTTTTTTGTATTTTTATTGACTAAGTTTACTTTTTTTAATTTTTCAAATCTTTCTACATTTTCTGTATATGGATATATTTTTACCATTCCTTTTATTCCAAATGTATTTACAATTTGACCAATTTCAAAAAATTCTTGCATTTTTTCTCCTACTCTTCAATAAATTCTACATTTACTTTTTTTCTTTCTTTTCCAGCAACTGATTTCATGACTGTTCTGATAGATTTGGCAAGTTTTCCTTGTCTTCCTATTACTTTTCCCATGTCTTTTTCAGCTACCTTTACTTCAAATGTTATTGATTTATTATTGTCTGTTTCTTTTATGTCTACAGCATCTTTATCATCAACTAAGTTTAGTATTATTGTTTCTAAGATTTCTTTCATCTTAATCCTCCTAAAGCTTATTTTGCTTTTTCAATTAATGCTTTAACAGTTTCTGTTGGTTTAGCACCATTTTTTATCCATTTTTCTAATTTTTCTTGATTTAATACTATTGTTGATGGTTCTGTCATTGGATCATATGTTCCAATTTGTTCTATTATTTTTCCATCTCTTGGGCTTCTTGAATCAGCCACAACAATATGATAAAATGGAGCTTTTTTCTTTCCTTCTCTTTGTAATCTAATTTTTACCATTTCTTTCACCTCCTGAATTTTTTGTGAATTTTCTTGGATTTTAGAAAATTCGGTTTGCTTTATATGGTCTTTAAATTTATAGTTATATAAATTTAAAAGATTAATAACTTTTTAGAATTTCATATTTTTTAAACTAGATGTATCAATATTTTTCATTAAGTTTTTCATTCCACCTTTGTTTTGTTTTAATTGCTTCATCATTTTCTGTGTCATTTCAAATGATTTTATGAATTTGTTTACGTCTTGTACTGTTGTTCCACTTCCTTTTGCAATTCTTAGTCTGCGACTTCCGTTTAATATTCTTACATTTCTTTTTTCTTGTTTTGTCATTGAACAAATCATTGCTTCTATTTTTACAAATTCTTTATCATCTACTTTTAAGTCTTTTATTTTATTCATACCAGGAATCATTTTTAGTATTGATGAAAATGAACCCATTTTTTTAACTTGCCTTAGTTGTGCTAAATAATCGTCTAAATCTAATTCACTTTTTCTCATCTTTTTTTCTAATGCTTCTGCTTGCTCTAAATCGAAACTTTCTTCTGCTTTTTCGATTACTGATAAAATATCTCCCATTCCTAGTATTCTTTGTGCCATTCTGTCTGGATGGAATACTTCTATGTCACTTAATTTTTCTCCTGTTGCTACAAATTTTATTGGTTTTCCTGTGACTTTTTTTACAGATAAAGCTGCACCACCACGAGTGTCACCATCTAGTTTCGTAAGTACTACTCCGTCAATTCCTACTTCTTCATTGAATGTTTTTGCTACATTTACTGCATCTTGACCTGTCATACTGTCTACTACTAGTAATATTTCATGTGGCTTTACTGATTGTTTTACATTTTTTAGTTCTTGCATTAATGCTTCATCTATTTGTAATCGTCCTGCTGTGTCTAAAATGATTACATCGTTTAATTTTGATATTGCAACATTTATTGCTTGTTTTGCAATGTGTACTACATCTTTTGATTGTTCATTACTAAATACAGGTATGTTTAGCTGGGCTCCTACTACTTGTAATTGTTTTATAGCTGCTGGTCTATATATATCGCATGCTACTAATAATGGCTTTTTTCCTTGTTTTCTGAATAGATTTGCTAGTTTTCCTGCTGTTGTTGTTTTTCCTGAACCTTGAAGTCCTACAAGCATTATTATTGTTGGTGGATTTGGTGTAAATTGTACTTTGCTTTCTGTTCCTCCTAATAATTCTACTAGTTCGTCTTTTACTACTTTTACAACTTGTTGCCCTGGTGTTAATGATTTTAGTACGTCTTGACCTAATGCTTTTTCTTGAACAACAGCTATAAAGTCTTTTACTATTTTATAGTTTACATCTGCTTCTAGTAATGCTAGTTTTACTTCTCTTAACATTTCTTTAAGGTCAGATTCAGTTATACGTGCCTTTCCTCTTATTTTTCTTGTTATTTCTTGCAATCTAGCAGATAATCCTTCAAAAGCCATAAATTTCACTCCCTTATACTAAACAATTTAATTCTTTTTTGATACTTTCTAATATACTTGCTATTTTTTTATCAGATGAGTCTTTTTGTATTTTTGTTAGTTCTGATAAAACTTTTTCGATTTTCTTTTCTTGATTAAACATCCTCTTCATAAATAATAGCTTTTCTTCGTATTCGAAAAGTTTTTTCTCTCCTTTCTTAATGTTATCTCTTACTGCTTGTCTTGTTATTTTGTTATTTTCAGCAATTTCTGATAAAGACAAGTCATTATTGTAGTAGTCATTTAAGAATTCATATTGTTTTTTGGTTAATAGCTTACCATATAACTCGCATAATATGCTTATTTTTACATTTTTCTCCATAAATACTACCTTCTTTTTTGTAATGCTAATATACTTTACACCATTTTTTGTTTTTTGTCAAGTGGTTAGCGTGAATTTTCTGAATTTTAAGCAAATAAAAAGCCATAATTTTAATATATAATTATGACTTATTGAATAATTTTTTTATTTTACTTGACTTTATGATAATCGTTTTTTATAATTGTGTTAATATATTTTTAATCGTAAATAAATTACTTAGAGTAATTATAATTTTTATAATTTCATTTTTTTCTCATTTTCTTCCTTTTCTTCATCTGTTTCTTCTGAGAAAAATATCTGAGATACAGTTTTTATGTCTAAATTAAATATTTCTGTCATGATTATTACTTCACTTACAAAAAATTCTTCTTCACCTTCTAATTTTTTTATTAGTTCTTCTTCTGATATTTCTAGTTTACTTGCCAATTCTTTTATTGAAATATTGTTCTTTTCTATTAATTTTTTTACTCTTTTTCCTACAATTTTTGGTTCCATATTATTACCTCGTTTCTTATTTGGAAACATTTTACAATATATTAAGGCTTTTGTCAATAGTTTTTTGTACTCTTATAGCATATTTTTTATTTTTGCATTATAATTTAGTAGGGTGTATAAATATGGCCTCCAAAATGTTGATATATAAGCTATTTTTTAGTTTTTTCTATATGTAAAAAAAGAGAATATTTTCTACTTTGATAGTAAAATATTCTCTTTTTATAATTTTTTGTATTAACTTATATTTATATATATTGTTTATAAGGTTAATTTATATTTTAGATTAGTAATTTTCCTATTTGTATTAATTTAATTTATATTATTTAAAATTAATTTTTGCTTTACATTCTTTCAGGTGCTTCAAAGCCTAATAGGTCAATACCATTTTCAAATATTTTTTTCATTAAATTTAGTAAAGTAATATTTGAATTTAATCTGTTAGAGTCTTCTTGTAATATTTTTATTTTTTGATAGAAACTATTAAATATATTTGCTAATTCATATAAATATGTGCAGATTTTTGATGGTGCATTTTCAATATAACTTTCTTCTAATATTTGATTATATTTTGATATCTTTAATAAAAGTTGTTTTTCTATATCTTCTTCTGGATTTAATATTTTATTTTCTTTTAAAGTATTGTTTTCGTAAAATTTATTTAATATTGATTTTATTCTAACCAATGTATATAGAATATATGGTCCTGTTTTTCCTTCTAAAGATGTAAATTTGTCAATGTCAAATATATAATCCTTTGAAATTTGATTTGATAGGTCTGCGTATTTTAAAGCTGCAAGTCCTACTATCTTTGATATTTCTGCTTTTTCATTTTCATTCATTTCTTTTGAGTCGTCCATTTTTTCATAAACCTTTTTATTAACTTCGTCTATTAAATTTTCAAGTCTCATAACTCCACCATTTCTAGTTTTAAAAGGTTTACCATCTTTTCCATTCATTGTTCCAAATCCAAGAAAAATTAATTTTGCATCTCTATCAATAAGTTCTGCTTTTCTAGCACATCTGAAAACTTGTATAAAATGCAATTCTTGTCTTTTATCAACAACATATATTATTTCATCAGGATCAAAGTCAATTTGTCTTTGCATTATAGTGGCTAAATCTGTTGTTTGATAACAAGATACCCCACCTGTTTTTAGTACCATACAAGGATTTATTTCAGTTGTATCATTTTCTTCTTGAACATCTACAACCATTGCACCATCACTTTCATAAATTATTCCTAGTTTTTGCATTTTTTCTACCATTGGTTTTACGTAGTCTTGTGAGTCACTTTCTCCTAGCCATAAATCAAAATCTACATTTAATTTTTTATAGTTTTCTTTTAAGTCTTTAACTGATATTTCAACTATTTTTTTCCATAAATCATAATATCCTTTTTTCTTTTCTTGCAAATATGCTGTATTCTTTCTTGCATTTTCTTTAAATTCATTTGCTTTTGCTTTTTCTTCTTCTGTAGCATCTTCACTTACTTTTGTTTTGCTACTAGCACATGGATATATTTCTTCTAAATCTGTTACTGTGAATAACGCTTCTTTAGGATATTCTCCTTCGAAATTTTCATTAAAGTAATCCCATTCTGGATGTCTATATTTTAATTCTTCAATTACTAGTCCCATTTGAAGTCCCCAGTCACCTAAGTGTACATCTCCAATTACCTTGTTTTCAAAAAATTTATGAATTCTTTTTACACTTTCTCCAATGATTGCAGGTCTTAAATGTCCTACATGAAGTGGTTTTGCAACATTTGGTCCTCCGTAATCAACTACAACTGTTTTATTTTTTTCCATTTCACAACCGAATTTTTCTTCTTTTTGGATGCTATTGCAATAGTCTGTTAGAAATTCTTTGGATACATTAATATTTATAAAACCTGGTTTTATTACTTCTATTTTTTCAAATTCTTTACAGTCTTTACATTTTTCTACTATTTCTTCTGCAATTATAAATGGTGCTTTTTTATATTTTTTTGCTGCTGATAATGCTCCATCACATTGAAATTCGCATAAATCTGGTCTATTTGAATTTATAACTTTTCCATATTCTTTTTCATATCCGCATTCATCAAATGCTTTTTCTATTTTTTCTTGTAGTAATGAAATAAAATTTTTCAATTTAATCCCCCTAACTTACTTACTATTTTTATTATTTTTTCAAATATGTGTTATTATATCATTATTTTAGCTTTATTTCAATATGTTTCTGTTCGACTATTTCATCTTGTTTTATTAAATGTTCATGTGCTGATATAAACTTTCAATTTTATGTTTTTGATATCATAATTTTATATCCAATTTCACTATGTATTTCTTTATGGCAATTGGAACAAACCAAAATACATTTTAATGCTTCTTGTTTGTATTCTTTCCAAGATATTGTATTTCCAGAGCCTAATTTAAAGTCCTTTTGGTTTGGATTTTTATGATGAAATTCCAATGCATCTATACATTTATTATATCCACATATACAGCATTTTCCTCCTAATAGTTTTATTGCTTGTAATTTCATATTTCTTCTTAAAATGGTTTTCTGATGTTTTCTTGTGCTATTATTACTTCTTGTTGATTCTCCACTACAATTGTAACAGTAAATCCTGGTAGCAGATTTTGTTTCAAATCTATCATTACATATTTCGCATATTTTTATCATTTATTTTCACGTCCTTTTTTGCATTATATATGATTTTTTATATAAAAAAAAGCGAACACGTAAAAAAATAACAGATAATTTCTTATCTGCTATTTATGGCTCCTCTTGTTGGACTCGAACCAACGACCTATCGGTTACTGCACTACACTAATTTTCACTAGCATTATATATTTCTATATAATTTGTAGTCT
>CAJFQT010000073.1 GCA_904419095.1 uncultured Clostridia bacterium
AATTAATAGAATATTTTTAAGTCCATCAAATTGTAAAGCTGCTCCAGGGGTAATTGAGGCTATAAAAAATGCTGATTGTATTATAATAGGACCAGGAAGTTTATATACAAATGTTATTCCAAATTTATTAGTAAATGGTGTTGCAAAGGCAATAAAGGAGCAGCCAGCAATAAAAGTATATATAAGTAATATTATGACAGAACCAGGACAAACGGATAATTATGGAGTTGCAGAACATTTAAATGCTATAATTGAACATTGTGGTAAAGGTGTAGTAGATTATTGTATTTATGATACTGGAGAGATAATACCAGAAATAATTAAGAAGTATAATATGGATGGACAAGATTTAGTAGAACCTAATGTGGATAAAGTAAAAGGTGTTAAATTCTTACAGAGAAATTTGGCAACTGTTACAGATGGGTATATAAGACATGATGCTAATTTGGTTGCAGCATCAATTATAGAACTAATTTGTGATGACTTAAAATATCAAGATAAACAAAATGATCCTCAATATATGATGCTTAATAATAAGCTAAGAGAAGATAAAAGAATACAAAAAATCCAGAAAAAAATGGCTAAAAAAGAAAAAGCAAAGATAAAAAATCCACATAAAAAACATGAAGCAAGAGGAAAAAGTAAATTTCAATCTAAGTACAGTGACAGAATAGAGTCAATTAAAGAAGCAGATAGAAAAGCTAAACAGAAGAGAAATAAAACCTCAAAAAGAAAAGGACAAAATGACCAAGAAATGAGAAATAAGGTATTAAGAGAAAAAATGTTAAAAGAATTGCAGAAAAGTAATTTAATAAAAAAGGATTCTAGTCATAAAGAATGATATTAATTTATTTTTTTACATTAATTTTTCTTATGTAATCTTTTTAATTGATGTAAAAATTTATAGTTCAACTATATGTTCTAATGATTTCGATGGTTATTTTGAAATAACAAATATATTTTAGAGTAAAAATTTAAATAATTAATAATAATTTTTAGTTTAATCTTATAAAAATGATTACAAATTTATTATACGGAGAAAAAATATGAAAGTTACAAAGGAAAATTTAAGTTTAGAAAAAGCTATTGAAAGAGAGTGGATTATAACAAATGGACTTGGAGGATATGCAAGTTCAACAATACTAGGAATCAATACAAGAAAATATCATGGTTTGTTAATTGCACCACTTATGCCACCAGCAGGAAGATATTTAATATTATCAAAGTTAGATGAAAGCATTACTCTAGGAGATAAAAAATATTCGTTTTTTTCTAATATTGGTAAAAATTATATTTCGAAAGGATATAAATATCAAACAAGTTTTGAAAAAGATGTTGTGCCAAAATTTACTTATGAAATAGAAGATACTATTATAGAAAAAGAAATATGTATGGAGTATGGGAAAAATACAGTAGGAATATATTATAAAATAAAAAATGGAGATAATGAGGCAAAATTAACATTAGCACCTGTTATGAATTTTAGGGATTTTCATACGATGAATACAGATCATAATTTCAATATTAGAGAAAATATTAATGGTAAGAAAGTAAAAATAGTTATAGATGAACATATTCAAACACCTATATATTTAAATGCTTCTTGTGGAAAATATATTGAACATCATAATGATATTTTTTCAAATATGTTTTATATTGAAGAGGAAAAAAGAGGATTTTATCCAGAAGAAAATCATATTGTTCCTGGTAGATATGAAATAGATATAGAACCAAATGAGGAAAAAGAAGTTTCTTTTATATGTTCTTTTGAAGAGAATATAGAAGAATTAAGTGTAAAGAAAATGATAAAAAAAGAAGAAAAACGTATAGAAGAAATGGTTTCAAAAACTAAATTGATATCTTTATCTTCAAAAAATAAGGAAAAAAATGAACTTATTAGAAAGTTAATAATAGCTACTGATAATTTTATAGTATATAGACCAAGTTTTAGATTACATACTATTATTGCTGGTTATCCTTGGTTCTTAGATTGGGGAAGAGATACATTAATTGCATTTGAAGGCTTATTATTAAAACAAGGAAGATTTGATATAGCAAAAGAAGTTTTAAGAACAATGATACGTGATATAAAATATGGCTTGGTTCCAAATGGGTATTCTGGCTTTGATAATAGGCCATTATATAATAGTGTTGATGCATCATTATTATTATTTGAAGTTGTTAAAAAATATTTAGATTATACAAAAGATGATAAATTTATACAAGAAGAGATATATTTCAAATTAGAAAGTATAATTAATAATTATATTAACGGAATAGATGTTGATGATAATAATATTTATCTAGATTCTGATTATTTGCTAGTTTCAGGAACTGAGAATACTCAAAATACTTGGATGGATGCAAAAATTGGAGAGTATGCGGTTACTCCTAGAAATGGAAAAGCAGTTGAAGTAAATAGTATGTGGTATAATAGTTTGATGATAATGGCTGATTTGACAAATAAGATGGGAAAGAAATCTGATGTGAAAAAGTATAGACAGTTGGCAGAAAATTGTAAGATTGCTTTTAATAATAGATTTTATAATGGAAGACGAAAATCGTTGTATGACGTACTGGGGGATAGTAAAATTAGACCGAATCAATTATTTGCGTTTAGTCTTTCATATCCTATTATGGATCCGAATTCAGAAATTGCTAATAATGTTATTAATACAGTGGAGAAGAAGTTGCTTAATCAATATGGCTTGAAAACTTTGGCAAAAGGTGAAGAAAATTATGTTGAAGTGTATGAGGGAAATCCTAAGAAAAGAGATATGAGCTATCATCAGGGTATTACTTGGACTTGGCTTTTGGGATTGTATTTTAATATGCTTAAGAATCAAGAAAAATTTGCTAAGTTGAAGAAACAAAAACAGGAGATTAGTGAGAAAATTGAAAGTTTAAGGAAGCAGGTATTTGATACTTTTAAGAAAGAGATTGATGAGAGAGGTTGCATAGGTGGAATTGCTGAGTTGTATGATTCTAAGAAACCTTTTGCTCCAAAAGGGGCTGTAAATCAGGCTTGGAGTGTGGCAGAAATTTTGAGAATCATAGTATGAGGTGTGAGTTAATATTAAAAAGTAGGGGAGCTTGGATTATTTCAGGCTTCCTTTCGTCTTACTTCGGGGGTGGAAGCTAGGAGATGCGGTATCCTCTGGGGATGGTATATATAAAATTTTGCTCCTCAGGTTATACTGCGTAATTAAGAAATTGTAAGCAAAAGCAATGAACCTTTTTCTTCTGTTAAAATCTTATTAATAAGATTTTACAGGAACATTATTCCTTGCTTTTGCCTAACAATTTCTAAATTACTCCGTATAACATTCGTCACAAAATTTTATATATACCATCCCCAGAGGATACCGCATCTCCTAGCTTCCACCCCCGAAGTAAGACGAAAGGAAGCCTGAAATAATCCAAGCTCCCATGCTTTTTAATATTAACTTGGAGTGAAAGGGTTTACGGTGAGAGTATGTTGGTGTGTGTAGATTACCATTCCCGGTTTTGCGTTATTTGTTTTTTTTACGTATTTTACTTCACAGTAGTCTACAGGTACATTTGAAGAATTTTTTGCTTTGCTGTGTAGTGCAGCGATTGAGGCAACTTTTGATAGAGTTTCTGGTGATGGAGGAGTGTTTTCTATTTTTAAAATGATATGACTTCCATGTATTGATTGTGTGTGAAACCAGATATCGTTTTTGTTTGCATATTTTAGTGTTAGATAGTCATTTTCTTTGTTATTTCTACCAGCTAATACTGTGTAGCCATCTATTTTGTATTTTATTGGATTGAATGTTGCTGTTTTATTTTTTGTTAGATTAGATTTTTTTATTTTTTGGTTTTTGGATTTTGGGGATAAACTATTTGGTAAGTGTTCTTTGAATATTGAACTTTCTGAGATTTCTTCATAGATATTTGATATTTCTTCTAGTGAATTGCAGTTTTCTAGTTCATATATTATGCTTTCAATATAGTTTAGTTCTTGTATTGTTTCTTCTTTTTGCTTTGTTACTATTTGGAGTGCGTTTTTTAGTTTGTTGTATTTTTTGAAATATTTTTTTGCATTTATGTTTGGGAGATATTTTTTGTCTAATGGAATTGTTATTAGGTTATTATTATCGTAATAGTTTTCTAAAGTTATTTTTTCTATATTTTCGTTTGGGATTTTGTATAAATTGGCTATTATTAATTCTCCGTATATTTTATATTTTTCCATGTTATCACATTCTTTTAGTTTTTTATTCATTGTTTCGAGCCTTTTTTGATATTTTTTTAGGGTGTCTAGTATGAATTTTAATAGACTGTTTCTGTATGTGATTAATTTTTCGGATGTGTTTTTTTGGTAATAGTAATCATCTAGGTAGAAGTTTAAAGAGAATTTTTTTAATGTGTCTGATGAATTTGAGACATTAGTATTAGTGTTGTTATTTTTTTCATCAAGAAGTTCTAAAGTGTAGTTGGTTATTTTTTTATTTGAATTGTATATTGGTTTAAACGTTAATGAAGAGGTGCTATGTGTGTTGACAATTTTTGAGATGTAAGCATATAGCTTTTTAAGGTTTTCTTCATTGATTGTTTCTATATTTAGAAATTGTATTGAATTTTCTATAAATAGTTTACTAAAGCCATTGAAACTATCGACTAAAATAGATGGTAGTGTTTCTATATTTAGGATAGTATTTTGCTGTTGTAGTATGTATTTGAATTCATCAAAATTATTTATTTCTAAAAAGTTATTTTTGTCAGAGATAGGGAATGTGTATTTATATTTTGGTATTAAATTTCTTGTTTTTGTGTTATCTGTATTTTCTGCATAGATGTGTCTTATGCAGTCTATAATATGAGATGTTTCATCAAGTAATAGTATATTACTGTGTTTTCCCATAAGCTCAACAACTAATTTTAATGTGACTAAGTCATCTATTTCGTCAAATCCTTCAAATTCAATAATGATTACTCTTTCAAGGTTATCTGTTATGAAATTTTTTATATGCATCCCTAGTAAATATTTTCTAAGTAACATGCAAAAATTTGGTGCTATTTTAGGATTTGTTCTGTTATGTGTTGTTAAATATATTCCATAATTTCCGAGAGTCTATACATATGTTTAATGCATAATTTACTCCATTTAAATACATTCCTAAGATAATTGTGTTTTTATCTGGTTGAAAGATTTTGTCTATTCTTGCTCCAGATAAGTTTTCAAGTTCAGTTACAATTGATTTTGTAACGATTCCATCAAATGCCATTTATAATCAGTCCTTTTTTATTTTTTTATTATATTAACATACGGGAGAGAATTAATCAATAAAGTATTATGTTTTCAAGCATGCGTTTCTGATTTGTTTTTCTGTAATAGTACCTTGTCTTAATATATGAGGGATACCGTCGATTACCTGTACAACGGTAGAGGATAAACCAATTTTACTAGGTCCACTGTCTATAAAACAATCTGCTTTTCCATCGAAATCTTTAATAATATCTTGTAATCTGGTTCCACTTGGTTGACTTGAAATGTTTGCACTTGAAGTAGCAATAGGGAAGCCAGTGTATTCTATTAATTTAAGAGCAATGTCATTTGAAGGCATGCGGATTCCGACAGTGTTATCGTTTGCAGTTAATATATTAGGAACAATATCTTTCTTTTTCAGAACAATAGTAAGAGGTCCTGGAAAAAATTCTTTTATTATTGAATATTCTATTTCTGTAATATCTTTTGCAATTTTATTTATCATATCAATACTATTTACTAATAAACTAATTGGCTTGTTTAATGGTCGTTGTTTAATTTTAAATAACTTTTTTATTGCAGTTTCATTTAAACCATTTGTGCCTATTCCATATACTGTTTCTGTGGGAAACAGTACTATTCCACCGTTTCTAATTATTTCAGCAGGTTGCTTTAGTTTTATATAATTTGTGGTATTTGTTAAATCTATATATTTCTGCATTTTTCTTCCTTCTTCCTAAGATTAAGTAAGTATATTATATACTGGAATTAAGCTATTTTCAATATGATGAAATTTTACTGTTAATTTCAGATGTTATTATAATATCAAGCCGAACTTATCTTTATTTTGATAAGTTCGGCTTATGTTTTGGATACAGAACAAATTATGGAGTTGTTTTGTACTCTTTTAGAAACTGAATTAATTCAGAAAAGATTTTACTTTCAGTATATTTTGGTACATCGAATTCAATAAACACATCTGCTACTGTATTTGCACCATTACTCATAATTGCTTGAATTCTTTCATCATCCAAAATCCGACTTGATACTTTATCAAAAGAAAATCTTCCTTCATCTTGATATTTTTTTGCCATTAAGTCTGCTTCCATTTTGTCACAAAGATAAGCAAACTTGGCTTCTGGTGTTTTTCTTTCATTAAATTCATCTATTAAAGATGTTATGAAATTTTTCTTTTTCATCTTGGATACTGTCTTTTCGACAGCCTGTTTTCCAATCTTAGCTTTTTTGGCTGCAGAGACTCCACTGAACGGATCTAAATCACCTATGTTGATTTCTTCAGTTTCATGATAAGCTAGCATTGAATTTACTTTGAATAGATCTATATCTATATCGAATTCAGAGTAGATGGCATATGCTAGTTGTTGTGCACCATAAACATGTTCTGGTATTGATTCTACTCTTTTATTTCTTGATATATTCCAAGTATTCCAACCAGACCGTTCCACTTCTTTTAATTTGGCTGTTTCATAGTAAAGGTTTAGTACATTTTCCAATTTAGTTTGTTCCATAAGTTTAATCCTCCTAATTTAACAATTTTGTTTATTAGTTACATCTATATGAACTGGATATTACCAGATTATTTTATGATAACAGTTTAACATAAATTGTACTAATTTTCAAGAAATTAGAATTATTATGGTTAAGTAATTAACGACAGTACAAATTTTTATTTTAAATAAATATAAAAAATATTGATAGCCAAAATACTCTGTCTAAAAGTATTTTGGCTATCAGTTTAAAAATCTTTTAATATAATAGAATTTAGTAAGTTTGAATTAATTATATTGACAATTATTATTATTCATATAAAATTTTTTTTCAGCTAATTTATCTTGAACACCACGCAAAGCTTCACCAAATCTTTGGAAGTGAACAATTTCTCTTTCTCTTAGATATCTAAGAGGATCTAATACTTCAGGATTATCTCTACATAAGTCAATAAGTTTTTCATAAGTTGCTCTGGCTTTTTGTTCTCAATAGATGGTTTTAGTGCAACCAAAAAATACTTGTCTAAAAATAAACAATATTACTAAAATAAGTATTATCAGTAAAATGATGATA
>CAJFQT010000074.1 GCA_904419095.1 uncultured Clostridia bacterium
CGAATATCATTTCACCATTGGCAGTAGTTACATCATAAGGCTCTAATATTAATTCTATTTTAACGTCATGTTCTTCACAATAATTTAGAAGCCAAAATCTATCATAATTATTTCTAGTTAATCTATTCACTTTAATAGCAATTATTGTTTCAATCTTATGTGATTTGATATCTTTTAATAATCCTTGCATTTCTGGTCGCATTAGGTCTTTTCCAGAATGTCCTGCATCATTATATATATCTACAATATCGTAATTGTTCTTTTCACAATATTCTTTTATCATTCGTAACTGTGAATCAATAGAATAACCATTTCATTCGCTTTGTATTCTAGTATTGTAAGAGTTGTTAGATATGTAATTAGATATTCAGTAGGCTCTATAAATTGTAAATTTGTAGCTATTAAATGCTTAATCATTCCGTTCATAATTGTATAATTATAATTTTTAATAATTCCTCATTAGGTTTTAATTCTTGTATCGTCTTAAATTCAAGCATTAAAAATGTCCTCCCTTCCAAAAAGAGAACATTTTTAGTTTATACAAAAAAACAACCTACAAACCTTATAGTCGTAAGTTGTTTTAATTTGGAGCAGGTAGTGGGAATCGAACCCACGTCATCAGCTTGGAAGGCTGAGGTTCTACCATTGAACTACACCTGCAAATATTTAATTAAATCTAAAATAGTTAAATCAGAAGTGGAGCAGGTAGTGGGAATCGAACCCACGTCATCAGCTTGGAAGGCTGAGGTTCTACCATTGAACTACACCTGCAACTTTTTCCGTTTTCTCCTGACATTTATAGATTATAAATTATCTTATTTATTTTGTCAATAGTTTTTAATGATTTTTTGTAAAAAATTGTTACAGTTCAAACTTAATTTTGTAGAGGAGTCCGAAATGTTGATATATAAATATTTTTTATCAAAGACCAATAGGTAGACTAAAGCTTTTGTTTTTGATAAAAAATATTTATATATCAACATTTCGGACGGATTAATTTTATAATAGACTGAATTGTAACAAAAAATTAGTTCATAACATCTTGAATAGCTTCACCTATTATTTTATTAACATCTGCAACCAAAATATTAAATTTAGTTTCTGCATCAAAATATTGTTTTGCTTCTGGTTTTTCTATTAATTCCACATATAAATCCTGCACTTTTTTAAATTTTTCTTCATCATTTTTTCCTGTTTGCATAGCTGTCAATTGCGCATCATATCTAACATTGTTAAATTCTTTAATCTTATCTTCCAAATCTTTATTCATTTTTATAGTTTCTCTTGCCATTTTAAAATTAGCATATTCTTCTGAATTTTTTATTTCACTTGCCAATCTATTAGCAGTATCATATACATTCATTCTAAAAACTCCTTTACCCAAATTTTGGTATCTAAACTTTTAAATTATTATTGCATAACTTATTATAACTGTCATATCTTTAAAATTACATATTATTTGTAACTACATTTGCGTTTAATGAATTTTCTTGTTCAGTCCCTTCTATTTCAACATTTGCATCAGTAGGACAAATATTTACCCAAGTATTACCATCATTAACTTTTATTTCATTTCCTTCCAAATCAGTATAAACAGTTTGTTCATCTCTTGCATCTTTTGTACATTTTATTTTTATAGCCTTACCATTTGTAATATAATACCCATCAAATGTTCCTATATTTTTTAATCCTTGCCTTCCTTTGTTTTCTGAATCATCTAAAGTATAATTATCACAGAATGTAATTATTATATTCTTTGCTGTTACATCATCTCCTGTATCCCAATCTGTTTGTTTTGTATTTCTTGCATATCTAACATATACTTTATTTTCACTATCATATTCATACCTTACTGTTTGCAATTGTGAATGTGGAATTGTAATAGTTTCCGCACTTTCACCATCTTCTAGATTAACTTCATCTGTAACATAATTCAAAACGCTCTCTTTTGTTGAAGTAGTTCTATAATTTTTATTTTTAGCTGATTGCAAAATCTTTTCTGTGTTTGTAACTGCATTATGTGGTGAATACTTATCTTTTACTCTCCAAAATGTAGTTCCGTCTTCTGAAATTCCATTTATATCATGTATTGAAAATCTCATAATATCACTTTCTGCTTGTGGGCTTTGACCAAAATGTACATATATAGCATCATTTTCCATTGCATAATCTAAGAAATAATGTCTTGCACTCCTTACAGGTCCTATTTTATCAAGATCAACTCCTTTAAATAAAGCCATTAATCTAGTCTCTCCACCTTCAACTATAATTTCATATACCATATATGCTTGATTTAATCCTGCTTGTGGCCATGCCCCATTATGATTATCTATCATTACAGCTATTGGCCTATCATTTCCTTGATATATTTGAACTTCTTTTGATTTTACTTCTGTAGTTAATACATTTTTTTCAGTTTGTGAAGTTTGATTTTCATCTGCTACTTGATTTTTATCTTCTGTTATTTTATATGCTAATACTCCTCCTGCTACTATAATTAATATTACTAATATAGCAATTAATATTTTCACACCTTTTCCTTCCATATGCATTCCTTTCCATTCTTCTATTAAATGTATATTTTAATTTTCTCTTGTGATATTCAATTTATTTAAAACATTATCTTCTTTTTTTCTCATCTCAGCTTTTTCTATATCATTCATATGGTCATATCCCATAAGATGATAAAAACCATGAACTACCATATAACTTAATTCTCTCTCAAAACTATGTCCATATTCTTCTGCTTGTTCTTTAACTTTTTCAATAGAGATAATAATATCTCCCAAAATATCCTCATGCAAAAAATCCTTATCCTGTATTTTCTTTTCTAGTTCATCTCTTTCAAACATAGGAAAAGATAGTACATCTGTTGCCCTATCTACATTCCTATACTCTTTATTGATTTCTTGTATATTCTCTGGCGTTGTAAGTGTTACAGTAATAACTAATTTACTATCTTCTAAATTTTCTTCTTTATAACATTGATTTAAAACTTTTTTTATAGTTTCCTCATATTCATTATTTACATTTAAATCAAGATATGTAATTTCACACATTATGCTCACCTTTATTTTAATTCTTTAATTTCATCATTTTTTAATACTATGCAGCATTAACTTTTTTATTTACTACTCCTGTATAACTTCCTTTTGATATACATGCATTTTTCAATTCTCTCATAGCACCATAATCAACTAGTTTTCTCTTATAATATCTTATAATCTTTGAATAGTCTGTCTTACTATTTTCTATATTCCTCATATCATTTTTAATGAATAATACTTCCTTTTGTTTTATATACTCAATAAAATCAATTTCTTTAATTTTACTTATTTCTTTATACTTGTCCCAAAATTTCTTATAACTTTCTCTATCCTTTAAATTCTCCCAATAAACTTTAGTAGAAAGTAATCTTACATTATAATCCTCAATCAAGTTGATTAACATTGCATATGCTCTTTCTCTTTTTGTTGCAATCTTTGTGTCTTGCACTAACATTCTAGCATCTTTTAATAATTTTTCGTAACATTGTTCAGCAACAATCAATGGAATACTATGTGTAAATAATTTTCTACTTATTCCTAATAAAATCATATTTTTCTCGATATTATCTCTTGTATCTAATTTACCCACAGTATAATTTTGATACTTCTCATAATCTACTAAAATTTCTTGAAGTTCATTATCTTTATCATTTTCTATTTTTAATGGAAGGATATTTTGAATATATTCTTCTAATGTATAAAATATTTTTATATATATCCAATCTTTTGTTGAATCATATACATTAGTAGTATCTGCAAGTTTAATTGAATAATTTTTTAATATTGCCTTATACAAATCATCCATTTTATTTATGTAAAAACTATTATATTTTTTCAATACTTTTTCTTTTCCTGATTCTTTTACATTTTCATAATCTAATTCTAATAAATATTTTTGTTTTCTATATTTGTAATCCATATATTCTTTTTCTTTTAAACTTGTTACTTCGTAGTATTTTGACAACGCATCTTTCTCAAATTCTGATGCAGTATTATTTTTCACTTTTTTATATATTGAATCCATAACATATTTATCTAAGTTTTCCAAATATACCGTATAAGCTGATTCATACTTTTTTTCTAATTCTTCTTTATTGTAATTTTCTTTATTTTTTGTATAATTTTCATATGCTTTTATTAAACTGTTCCTTTTAATATTTATAAACATTCCATTTATCCCTATTTTTGTAGGAATTAAAATTTTACTTAAAGTATTTGTAATTTTATTTAAAAAATTAGTATCTGCGCCTGTAATTCTAAGACTTCTTTCTTCCATTCATATCATCCCTTCAAAATACTATTTTTTCGTTTGTTCCTATGGTTTCTAAAACTTCATAAGTGACTTCTACTTCTACCCCATCTTGATTTTCATAGGTATTAATATTTTTATTTACAATTTTATCTTTATCCGCAATTTTTTCATCTAATTGTTGTTCTAATTGTTGTATCCCTAAGTTTTTAGCCTCATCAACACTATATTCTTTTTGCTCTTTTTTTACTTCTTTTTTAGTTTCTTTTATAATTGAAATTGGTAAATAAAAATCCGAAAATAACTTGAATTTCTTTTCCTCCTTTATTGTATCATAAAATTCAAATTTTGAAACCCCTTTTGGAAAATTTATTTCAAAATTATTTAATTTTATTCCATAATTAACTTCTTCTCCTCCTGTTTCTATTGTTTCCGTAGCATTATATGGAATTGTAATATTTTCTGTATACCAAATTTTGGCTTCTATTTCTGCTTTTGCATGAACATATCTAACACCTGTATATTTTCCTTCCATCCATCCATTTACTAGAACCATTCCTTCTTTAACTGTGTCTCCTACTTTTACATTTGCAGTTCCATTTTGCACATTTATTTTTGTTATAATTCCTTCTTTATCAGATACTATATTACAATATTCAGAATCATCTACAATCTCTGGTTTTTTATCTGCCTTTACTAATTTTACTATCATATTTGTTCCTTTTAATTCCATTCCTACCCAGGCTATATCATCTCTTTTCAATCTTAACTTATTCATTATTTCTTTTGTGTCTATTTCTGATTTTGCTTTTCCTACCTTTAGTCCTACTTCTTCTAAATCTTGTTCTATATTCTCAAATTTCTCATTACCTTGCACCTCTATTTGTATATTCCAAATAAAATTTGAACTTATGGCAATTACTATAACAATTGCTAATAAAAAGCCTGCAAAAATTTTTCTTTTTTTATATCTATGTAAAATAAATGGAACTCCTTTTTTATCTTCTATTTTAATCTTACATTGCGTTTTTTTAGCTATCTTACAAAGTTCTCTAAATTCATTTATTCCAACATTAAAAAATAGCTTTATCCCTGCCTCTCTTTTCAAATTCCATATTACTATTTTTTTACTTGTACAAATGTTAATAAATCTTTCAATATAATATCCTTCAATAGAAATTCTTACATATCCGAAAATGTAGTTAAAAAATATCTTTAAAAGCATATCAATCTCCTTTGTCTTATATTTATTCTTCTGTTATTCTTTCTATGTCAAAACTTTCTATCTTCCCAATTATTTTAATATCATCATTCGTCATATTTTCTAGTTTCAAGTCATATCCATTTATATTAATAATTCCTATATATGTACTTATTCTTATATAAAATTCTTCATATTCTAATATAGCTTTAAAATTTTCAATCATCATTTCATCAAATCCAGTTATTACAATTTTCGGAACATTTGAATATACCTCTTGTGGTATTTCTAATATTTTCTCTAGCCTTTCCATTTTTTTCTTTTTCATTTAAACACTCCTTATTTTAGTTATGTAAAAAATTAATTTTTATTTTGATTCTATGTAGAAATAAAACTTCTTATACAGTAAAAATTATAAGTTATAATCTATGCCTCAAATTCATCTAAAGATTTAAATTCATATCCCATATTTTTTATTTCTTTAATAACATCTCCTAAGATATTTGTATTCGTTTTAGAATTTCCATGTAATAACATTATTTCTCCATTATGTACATTGTCTAAAATCTTCTTTTTACTACTTGATTCATCTGGTTGATTATCTTCATTCCAATCTTGATATGCAAATGACCACATTACAGTTTTATATCCTAAATTATTAGTTAAAGCTAATGTTCTTTCACTATATTCTCCCATCGGTGGTCTAATATATTTCATTTCATATTTAAATTTTTCATATATTGCTTGATGTAAATCCATTATTTCACTTTTTATCTGTTCATCTTTTAAATCAGGCATACTTTTGTGATTAACAGTATGATTTCCTGATTTCTTAATGTCTAATTTTTAGCGATTGATTAACCGCTTCTTAATATTTTTATTTTATCCTAATATTAGGAGGATTTTGAAAAGTAAATTTGGTTTTTACATTTTTTTCTTTATCAAATTCTATTCGTTCAATTAGTTTTTCTAATATCATTTTATTTGGCTTTTCCATTTTTAAGAACTCATTTGCAATTTGTTTTATTTCTTTAAAATTAATTTTTGGAGATTTTTGATTCGTTTCTTTTAGCTCTTTCTCTATCTCTTTTATTTCTTTTAAAATTTTATTTCTCTCTTTTTGTTTTTTTTCGTAAATAACTTTAAAATCTTCTATTTGTATAATTTTATTTATTTTGTCTTGATATATTTCTTCAATTGTATTTTCTATATTTTTTAATGTTTGTTTTAATTCTTGTAGTTTTGTTTGCAACAAGTTACCTTTGCTTTTAGCTTGTTTTTCTGCTTGTTCATATATGTGTTTTATTTCTTTTTCTGAAAAATTCATTTTTTGTATTTCTTCTTTTATTTTTTTATTTACCGCTTCTTCTATTAAATTTGCTGAAATTTGCTTGCAATCGCATAATCCACTATAATTATTTCTTTTTGAACAGATAAAATAGGTTGCTCTCCAAACTGTTCCATTTTTTCTTTTTTCTTCTCGACATCTTAAAGTTGCTTTATTCCCACATTCTCCACAATATACTAATCCTTTGAGTGGATGGTCATATTTTCTATCTCGTACCTTTGTATAGCCATTTAATTTATCTTGTGCTTTATTCCAAGTTTCAATATCTATAATTGGCTCATGCATATTTTCTAGGACAATGTGTTCTTCTTTTTTTGTGCATCTTACTTTAGTTATTTTATGGCTTACTTTTTGAAATTTTCT
>CAJFQT010000075.1 GCA_904419095.1 uncultured Clostridia bacterium
GACGAACCAACAGGAGCATTAGATACGAAAACTAGTGTACAAATAATGGACATTTTAAAAGAAATTTCAAAAGATAAATTAATAATAATGGTTACACATAATCCAGATTTAGCTGAAAAATATTCAAGCAGAATTATAAAAATATTAGATGGAGTTATAACAGATGATTCAAATCCATTTGAAAGCAATGAAACAACAGAAAAAGATAAAACAAAAAGAAGAACTTCAATGAAGTTTTTTACAGCTTTTAGATTAAGTTTAAACAATCTTATGACAAAAAAAGGAAGAACAATATTGACGTCTTTTGCAGGAAGTATTGGAATAATAGGAATTGCACTAATTCTTTCAATATCAAATGGAGTTCAAAATTATATAAATAAAGTAGAAGAGGAAACACTTTCATCATACCCAATAACAATTCAAGAATCCACAGTAGATATGACAAGTATGATTGAAAACATAATGGGAGAAAGCGGAGAAAATACGGAAAATAAAGAGAATGGAAAAATTTATTCAACAGATGTAATGGATGAGATGATTTCTACTTTATCAAGCAAAATGGAAAGCAATAATTTAAAAGAACTAAAGAACTATATTGAAACTACTGAAAATGATATTAAAAGTCATAGTAATGCTATACAATATAATTATAATTTAAACTTAAATTTGTATAAAGAAGATACAACTAATGGAGTAGTAAAAGTTAATCCAAGTACAGTTATGAATGCATTAGGAATGGGAGACATGGTAGAAGCACAGAATAATTCATCATTAAATGATATGTTTGGAACAAGTTCTATGAGTATGTCGAATACTAATGTATGGCAAGAGATGTTAGATAATGAAGAATTGCTACATTCACAATATGATGTTTTAGCAGGTACTTGGCCAAAAGCATATAATGAAGTTGTTTTAATTGTTAATAAGGATAATGAAATAAGTGATTATACACTTTATACATTAGGGCTAAAAGATCAGAAAGAACTAGAAGAAAAATGGAAAGCAATAGAAAATGGAGAAGAAGTTGAAGAATCTCAAGAAACATCATATACTTATGATGAGTTGTTAAATTTATCTTTTAAACTTATATTAAATTCAGACTATTATCAAAAACAAAATAATTTATGGATTGACAAAAGTGAAGACGAAGAATATATGAAAGAAAAAATACAAAATGCTGAAACTATAAAAGTAGTTGGAATAATAAGACAGAATGATCAAAGTGTATCAGCAGGAATGAGTAGTGGAATAGGATATATTAAAGATTTAAAAGAATATGTAATAAATAAGTCAAATGAATCTGAAATAGTTAAAGAACAAAAAGAAAATCCAGATATAAACATTTTTACAGGAATGGAATTTCCAAAAGAAGGCGAAAATGATGATTTCAATTTTAAAAATTTAACACAAGAACAACAGATGGCTTTGAACAACTTGAGTCAAGAAGAAATGGTGAAATTAATGGAAGCATATACTGAAAATAGAAATGCATCTTATGAAAGCAATCTTCAAAAATTAGGTGCAATCGATTTAGATAGTCCTTCTTCTATTAACATATATCCAAAAGATTTTGATAGTAAAGATAAAATATCACAAGCTATAGAAAATTATAATCAAAAACAAAGAGATGAAGGCGAAGAAGAGAATGTGATAAATTATACAGATATTGTTGGCGTAATGATGAATTCTGTAAGCAATATTATTAATACTATTAGTTATGTATTAATTGCTTTTGTTGCTATTTCTCTAATTGTTTCTTCGATTATGATTGGAATTATAACATATATCTCTGTACTTGAAAGAACTAAAGAGATAGGAATTTTAAGAGCAATTGGAGCATCTAAAAAGGATATCTCAAGAGTATTTAATGCTGAAACTTTTATTATTGGATTAATTTCTGGCTTGATAGGAATAGGTGTTACAGTATTACTAAGTATACCAATAAATAGTTTAATATATAGTTTAACAGGTGTAGCTGTTAATGTTTCATTACCATTTGGAGCTGGAGTAATATTAGTTGCAATTAGTATGTTTTTAACAATTATTGCAGGTTTGATACCAGCAAAAATGGCAAGCAAGAAAGACCCAGTTGAGGCTTTGAGGACTGAATAAGATGAAAAATCTACCATTCGATGGAATAGATTTAATAATACCAAATCTATTCCATCGAATAGTAGATTTTTTACAAAAGAAAACTAGTAATTTGTTGCTGAGATTTTAGTATACAAAATTAACTTTACTTATACTATAAAATATGGCATAATATAAGTATAATAAAACATTAGGAGGGTTAGAATATGTCAAAGATAATAGCTGAAGTTAAAGTAAATGAAGATGCAATTCCATTGGAAGAGATTTTTCAAGAACTTAAACAAAAAGATTATTCCAAGGAAATAATGATTAGACCATTTACACTTGATATTTTATTTGACAAGACAGAAGACCTTGTAAGGTTTGCTGAATTTGTACACCAGTACCAAAAATAACCAGTTAGGCTCCAATTTGGAGCCTTCAATTTTTAATTATTAAAAAAAGCAAAGTTTACCGACAAGTTACAATTTTAAAATTACTTTATACAAAAGTATAGAGTAATTTTTCTTTTTATAGGATTATAATTGAAATAATAATTTATCGCTAAATTAAACTTGCTAAAAATATCGACATACGCTATAACATATGTATATATTGTAAAAAGCAGAGTAAATGAAAGTTTATGATGCAAATTACAAAAGTGCTTACATTAGAATTTTTAGGAAAAAGATAAAATAATGTAGAAATCAAGAATAAAATATGTTAAACTATTAGTGAATAAAATAATTTAAAATATAAATATACTTCAAATTAAATTATTTAAAAGTAAATTCCTTATAAACATTTAGGAATAAGGAAAAAAGGATGAAAAAATGATAAAAAATAAAAGGAAAATGAAACAAGAAAAACATATAATAGACAAAAAAACAATTCTACTTATGTTTATACTATTAATAGTACTAACAACCTTAACAGTGTACTGGAACTATGATAGTAGAACAACTGATTCACCAGTAGCTACTTCAACAAACAGCAATACTATTCAAGAAAAAAATGAAACTAATTCAATAATGATAGTAGAAGAAAATCCCAAACCTGAAACTAATGGAAAAATTACAGACTGGAATTTAATTTTGGTAAATAAAAATAATAAAATTCCAGAAAATTTCAATGTAGAGTTAGAGGAAGTAGAAGACGGGCATTTTGTAGATAAAAGAATTGCAGAATCTTTAAAATTAATGTTATCAGATGCAAGAAAAGAAGGATTAAATCCTATAATTTGTTCAAGTTATAGAACACAGGAAAAACAAGAAAAATTATATTCAGACAAAGTAAAAGAATATTTAAAACTTAAATATAATCAAGAACAAGCAGAGAACTTAGCATCATACTGGGTTGCAATACCTGGAACAGGAGAACATCAAACTGGTCTTGCTGTAGATATTGTTTCAAGCAATTACCAAATTTTAGATGAAGAACAAGAACACACCAAGGAGCAACAGTGGTTAATAGATAATTCATATAAATACGGTTTTGTATTAAGATATCCAACAGAAAAGAAAGATTTAACAATGATAAATTACGAGCCGTGGCATTATAGATATGTAGGAATAGAAAATGCACAATATATGAAAGAAAAAAATATCTGTTTAGAAGAGTATATTGAATATTTAAGAAAGTTTGAGTAAAAAGAAGGGAGTATTACGATGGAAGAAAATCAAATAGAAAAATTATATGATATTCTTGATAGAATGGAAGACGAAGGGAAAAATTCAGTTAAAATTCAAGAAATAAGAGATTTAATAAAAGAAGGAAGCTTTGTAGAAGCTTTAGAGAAAATAAATGGGTTAGAAGATGAACCAGAAGAAGAGCTTGAGAAAATAAAAGTAAAGAAAAATGAAGATGAAACTAAAAAAACAATATATCCACCAAAATTACAAAATAATAGTTTAGAAGAAAAATATATTGGTATATTATTAGATAACCCAAAATTAATAACAAAGTATTATATATTACATGAGGATTGTTATTTTGAAGACCAAGAATTACTTAATATTTATAAAAGTATAATATATACAGAAGGTGCAGCATATACACCAGAAATAGCTAAAAAAGGATTCAATTTTTCAAGAGATTCTTTAGATGTATATGATTTAAAACAAAAATTAAAAGAAAAGGTTCAAAACAAAAAGTATAATATTGAAAAAATATATACTGAAATTTATAAATTATTTATACTAAGAAAAAGTTTTCTAGAAGAACCAGTAACAGATATTCAAGAAAAAATTGTTGAGATAATTGACTATAATTTATATGATAAAATGTCAATAGAAGAAGTAAAAAATGCTATTACACAAGTAAGTGTAACTCAAAAGTTTAAACAAGCAGTTTTAAATGAAAAATTAACAGAATTTTTAGAAAGTGATGAAAACAATCTAGCAAATGGTTTAACACTTCCATTTCCAATATTATCAGAAGTCTTCAAAGGAATAAGAAAAGGCGAAACTATGGCCTTTGCTATGCCTTCAAATGCAGGAAAAAGTAGGTTTACAATTAATCTAGCAGCATATGTGGCACTAGTTCATAAGAAAAAGGTATTAGTAATCTCAAATGAAATGTCTGAGGAAAAAATGAAACTATGTTTATTAACAACAATAATAAATAATAAGGACATACAAAAAATACATGGATATGATATACACAAAAATGAAACAGAATTGCTTGAATTTAAATTTAGACCAGATAACGAAAATGAAGTAAAAACTGACGAGAATGGATTTGTGTTACAAGAAGAAGGGGAAAGTAGAAAAGATTTTGTAAATAGATTAGCAGGAGTTTCAACAGAATTTAATAAAATTGTTGCAATAACAAATTGGGTAGAAAAAGAATTAAATAATTCAATATATTTTATAAACATCACTGACCATACAAATGATGAATTGCAAAAAGTTATTATGAACTACTATTATAAAGAAAAAATAGAATATGTTTTTTATGATACACTAAAAACAGACACAGCCAATATTGGTAATGGAGAAGAAATAAAAAGGACTGCAACAATATTATCTAACATTGCGCAAAACTATGGTATATACATATGTTCTACATTGCAATTGACAGAAAGTTCTACAATGCCAATTAATTTAAATATAAATGATTTAGCAGTAAGTAGAACTGTAAAAGAAGTATTAGATACACTATGCTTATTAAAACAAATAGTAAAAGAAGATTTGAACAAATATGAGTATTCACTTCAAGAAGTAGATACAAAATTTTATGATTTAAAAGAGTATGATGATCCAGATGTAAGATACTATGCTTGTGTAGTTGATAAAAACAGAGCAGGTGCAAAGCCAAAAGTTCTATTTAGATTAAATCTAGCATATAACTATTGGGAAGAATTAGGATATCTAAGATTAAAAACTGAAAATACATAAAAATTTAAATAAAAATGAGTAGTTTAGAAAAATATGTATATAATATAATTAACAAAATTTATAAGGTTGGTGATTATATTGATACAAATAAAACCAGTGTCAGATTTACAAAATGATTTTAACTCAATAGAAAATTCAGTTTTAAACGAAGGAGAAACTATATATTTAACAAAAAATGGATATGGCTCAATGGTTATGATGAGTTTAAATGAATTTTCGAAATTGACAGAAAAATCTAAAGATGTTTTTAGTCAAGAAATGGATACAAACAAAAGAAGCGGGCATATTGAAATTATTTCAAAGCCTAAAAAAGTAACAGATGAAGATGATTAGTTCAATAAATAAGCGAGGATTATTTGAATTTAAAATAACAATATTAACTCCAGTATAGTATAAAATATGGAAAAGAGGATATTTAGTCACATAGAAAATGATAAATATTCTCTTTTTTGTTACAATTCAGTTAATTATTTATTTTAAAATTAATGCTTTCTTAGGACAAAAATTTGAACATTTGCCACATCCGATACATTTTTCTAAATCTACAACTGGAGCGTTGTTTTCTGTTTGTGACAATGCTCCCACAGGGCAAATTCTTACAGCTGGGCATTTATGGTTTTGTGGGCAATTTTTGATTAATACTTCTATTTTTCTATCCATCTATTACACCTCCTATTAATATAGATACTTTAAAATTTATTCATTCTAATCTATTAATATTATTTATTTTAGCATATGTATATATTTTTTACAAATTATATTTATATCAATTTTTATACTATTCTACAGAATTAAGACTAAACTTTAATTTCTAGAATAAAAGGTGACTTTTGAGTGATACCGCTTCTAGAGGTGCATATATAATAATACTTGCTTTTTACATATATTTTTTTAAAGTATAAAATATTTTTAATAAAAAAACAAAAAGCTATTGACAATTGAACGAATATTCAACTATAATATAGTAAAGTTGAATAATCATTCAATTATTAATTGAAATAATATAAAAAATTTAATTCAAAGGAGGAAGATGTATGTCTAAAAATGAGTTTATATGTGACTGCAATATAATTCATCAAGATGCAGTAGACAAAACATTAAAAAAAATGCCAGAAAAAGAATTATTTGAAAATTTAGCAGAATTTTTTAAAATAATAGGAGATGCAACAAGAACTAAAATACTATTTGCATTAGACCAAAATGAAATGTGTGTATGTGACATTGCAAATGTTCTTGGAATGAGTAAATCGTCAATATCACATCAACTAGCATCATTAAGAAATAGCGGAATAGTAAAATATAGAAAAGAAGGAAAAGAAGTATATTATACACTTGACGATGAACATGTAAAACAAGTATTTGAAATTGCAATAGAACACATTGAACATAAAAAAAGAAATATAGGAGGTACACTATGAAAAAAGATTTAACAAAAATAATAGTAGCTCTTATATTATATCTAATAGGAATAATCATAAAATTTCAAAATGAATGGATAAATAATAGTATATTCATAATAAGCTACATTATTGTTGGATATGAAATATTAAGAAAAGCCATCAGAAATATATTTAGAGGAAAAATATTTGATGAAAATTTTTTAAT
>CAJFQT010000076.1 GCA_904419095.1 uncultured Clostridia bacterium
AAAAATTTTAGATAAAGAAATAGAGACCTTTATTGAAAAAAGAAAGGTGATAAAAATGAACAAAGTAATATTAATGGGAAGACTTACAAGAGATCCAGAAGTAAGATATACACAAACAAACAACACACTAGTTGCATCTTTCAGTTTAGCAGTAAACAGAAGATTTGTAAGACAAGGAGAAGAAAGACAAGCAGACTTTTTCAATATAGTAGCTTGGGCAAAACTAGGAGAATTTTGTAGTAAATATTTTAAAAAAGGACAACAAGTAGGTATAATAGGAAGATTACAAACAAGAACATGGGATGACGATCAAGGAGTTAAACATTATATTACAGAAGTAGTAGCCGAAGAAGCATATTTTGCAGATAGCAAAAGAGATGGAGACACAAATGCAGGTACATTTGAAAACACATTTGGTTCTACAATGCCAGGTAATATGGGAAATGACTTTGAAATGTCATCAAGCGATGATTTACCATTCTAGAAAGGGGGAAAAGAAATGGCAGACAAAAAACAAAATAAAAGAAATAACAATAAAAATTATGATGAAGACTACAATCCAAGATTTAGAAAACAAAGAAAAAAAGTATGTATAATGTGTAGTGATAAAAACTTTGAATTAGATTATAAAAATGCAGATCAATTAAAAAAATTCGTTAATGAAAAAGGTAAAATATTACCAAGAAGAACAACAGGAGCATGTGCAAAACATCAAAGAGATATCACAACAGCTGTAAAAAGAGCAAGACACATTGCTATTTTACCATACACACAAAACTAATTAAAAAATACATAATAAAAAACCGCTTAAAATCAGCGGTTTTTATTATTTTTATCAACAAATAGTAAAAATAATCCTCCTTTTAACGAATTCAAAATTACTTTAATACCTTGAAAAAATCTTAAAATTTATATCTTTAATTTAGTAGATTATATCAAACTTTTCAATAACAGATTTTAATACATAACTGAATTGTAACTTATTAATAACAAATTTTTTAATATTTATAAATAAATATTGAATTTATTTTAAAAAAATAGTAAACTTATTTTATAAGGAAAGAAAAGTAAAGTAAAATAAACTAAATAAATAATATAAAAATATATAAAATTCATCACAAAATATCTTTCCAAATATATAAGACTATCAATTAAAAGATAGAAACTAATTTAATGATTAAAAAATTGAATAGGAGAAAAAATATGATAAAAAACTTAAGAAAAGAAAAAGGAATAACAATGATAACTGTAACAATATCAGTTATAATTCTATTAATCATAACAGGAATACTAGTATATAATGCCAGAGATGCAGTATATATTAAGAATTATAATGGCTTAAAAAATGATATAGAATTACTAAGAGACAAAGTCGCAGAATTTTATAATGAATATGGAAGCATTCCTGCAAAAACAAAATGTGCAAAAATATCAACAGGAATAGAAAGCGTATTTAATCAAACAGAATTAAATAATGAAGGAGATTTATATATACTAGACTTACAAGTGTTAGATGGAGTAACATTAAACTATGGAAAAGATTATGAAACAGTAAAAAACATGGACAAAGTAGAAGAATATTACCCAAATTTATATATAATACACAAAATGACACATAACATATTTCTAATGGGAGGTGTTGAAGTAAAAGAAGGAAACACTATGAAATTTTACTACACCGACTATTCAACACCAGATGAAACTAAAGTAGACTTTAGGTATGTAGATGGAATAAAAATACCAGATGGATATTATTACATAGGAAGAAATGATGAAGGAAATATAACTATAGGAACAACATTGGAAGAAGAATATAATAGTGAAAGTCAAACACAATATGTATGGCAAGGAGCATCAGAGGTATTGCCAAATGCAGTTCTAGAAGAAGGTCAAACATTAGAAGAATATAAAGAAAGTGTAGAAAAATATAAAGGATATTACCTAAATTCTAAAACAAACAAAATTATATATCTAAATGCAAATAACTGGTCAGAAACTTATACATCAATGGAAAAATATGTTGACAAAAACGGAGATACTGCATATATCCCAAAAGGATTCCAAGTAAGCAAGCAATCAGGAACAAATATGATAAAAGATGGATTAGTAATTAGAGATCAAACAGGTGATGAGACAACAAATGGAAGTGAATTTGTATGGATACCAGTAGAAAATATGGATAACTTCCATGCAATAGAAGGATATTTATCAGGAAATTTAGATAATAAATTATCAAAAATTACAGAAGCAGGAGGAGAAAATTCAACAATCAAAACAGCAGAAAGTATTGCAATGTATAATAGTGTTGAAAAATATGGTGGATTTTATATTGCTAGATATGAAGCTGGAATAACTGATGAAAGTTTAAAAGAAGTTCAAGATGGAACAGTAAAACCAATATCGAAAAAAGGAGCAACATCATGGAAAAATATAGGATGGGGAGGAGAAGATTCGGATAAAGCATCAGATGGTTTAGTTGGAGATGATTCAAAAGATGGAGCTGTAAAAGTAGCGAGATCAATGTATAACGATTCAAACTTAACAAATGCAAGAAGTACATTAATTTATGGTGTACAATGGGATGCAACATTAAACTTTATAGATCCAAACTATATTAATGGAACTTGTGAAGAAACTTCATTTGTTAGAAATTCAAAAAATAAAGGAAATCATTCTGGAACTCTAATAAGAAGCGGAGAAAATGACAAATATAAGGTGAAAAATATCTATGACTTAGCAGGTAATTTATGGGAATGGACAATGGAAGCATATGATGGAACAGCAAGAGTAAGAAGAGGAGGAGAATATTATTATCAAGATAATAGATATCCAGCATCATGTAGAGGATATGATACTCCAAGTGCTCAAGTATATAACAGTAGAGGTTTCAGAGTAGCTTTATACTTGCAATAAAATATAAAAATAAAAAGAAAATTCAAGAATATTTTTTTTAAATGTTCTTGAATTTTTTATTAGTATACAAGAAAACTAACTTATAACTTTGCAACAATACAAAATTTAGATACAAATTCTATTGAAAGAATTGACTTTTAAGCAATTTCAGTATATTATATATACTATAAAATTAGTGTTTTTAAAATCCTAAGGAGGAAAATTATGGGAGAAGTAATCGTTATAACATCAGGAAAAGGTGGAGTAGGTAAAACAACAACAACAGCAAATTTAGGAGCAAGCCTTGCAGTGGAAGGAAAAAAAGTAGCATTAGTAGACACAGACATAGGATTAAGAAACCTAGACGTAGTTATGGGGCTTGAAAATAGAATAGTATATGACATAGTAGATGTCGTAGAAGAAAAATGCAAACTAAGACAAGCACTTATAAAAGATAAAAGATTTAAAGATTTATACCTATTACCAGCTGCCCAAACTAGAGATAAAAGTGCAGTAAATGAAGAACAAATGAGAGAACTTACAAAGAAACTAAAAGAAGAATTTGATTACATATTAATTGATTGTCCAGCAGGAATTGAACAAGGATTTAAAAATGCAATAGCAGGAGCTAATAGAGCATTAGTAGTAACAACTGCGGAAATATCAGCAATAAGGGATGCTGACAGAATAATAGGCTTACTAGAAGCGTCAGAAATAAAAAATCCAGAATTAGTCATAAACAGAATAAGACCTAATATGGTAAGAAAAGGTGAAATGATGGATGTAGAAGACATCGTAGATTTATTATCAATAGATTTAATAGGAGTTGTACCAGATGATGAATACATAATCACACAAACAAATAAAGGAGAACCAGTAATACAAAATAAAAAAGCACCATCAGGAAAAGCGTACATGGAGATAGCAAAAAGAGTATTAGGTGAAAAAATAGAAGTAACAATTCCAGGAAGAGAAAAAGGATTTTTTGCTAAATTAAAAAGATTATTTAGAAAATCATAAAAGGAAAAAATACATTGGAGGTTAATAAAGAATGTTTGAAGGCTTAATGAAATTCTTTAAAAAAATAGGAAAAAAAGAGGAAAATAAAGAAGTTTCAAATTCTAAAGATGCAGCAAAAGAAAGACTACATTTAGTATTAATGCAAGATAGAGCAAACGTTTCTGCAGATTTTTTAGAACTAATGAAGCAGGAAATAATAGAAGTAATAAAAAAATATATCGAAGTAGATGAAGAAGCTATAGATGTAAGATTAACAAATAAAGAAAACGAAGATGGAACAAATGGAGCACCTGCACTATATGCAAACATTCCGATTTTAAATATAAAAAACGAAGCAAGAAAAATTGACAAAAAAGTTGAAAATAAAGAAAGTGAAAAAGAGCAAGAGGAAAACAAAGAAACCAATAAATCAACAGAAAATAAAAAAGAAACAGATGAAGATAAAAAAGCAAGTAAAAATGATGACAAAGAAAAAACAAATAATAATGTTAAAAACAGTAAAGAAGAAAAAAACATAAAAAAAGTAAATAAAGAAAAAGAAGAAAATATAGAAAACAAAAATAAGGAAGAAGAAAATAAAACAGAAGACAAAATAAACAAAGAAAAAAGTGAAAATAATAATCAATATACAAACCAATCAGAAAAAGAAAATAATGAACAGAATAAAATCAAACCAAAAAAAGAAAATGAAAAAAATATAAAAAAAGAAGAGTGATTTGATTGAGAAAAAGAGAACTAAAAAATATGGAATGGGGATTGCTTATAGTAGCAATAATCTTATCCATTATAGGTCTAGTTGCATTATTTTCAGCAACTCAAGAAACAGAACATGCAGAATTTACTAAACAAATTATATGGATTGTAGTTAGCTTAGTAATAATGATAGGTGTAATGTTTATTGATTATGAATTATTAGTAAAAATATCACCAGTACTTTATGGAATATTTATAATATTATTAATAGCAGTACTATTTACGAAACCAATAAATGGTGCTTCAAGCTGGTTTGATATAGGAGTATTTTCATTTCAGCCAGGTGAATTTGCAAAAATATTTGTAATTTTATTTCTAGCATTTACAATTTCAAAAATACAATCAAGAGAAAAACAAGAAATAAATAAACCATTGAAATTACTATTAATTTTTGTTGTACTTGCAGTTCCTGTTTTATTAATAATAAAAGAACCAGATTATGGAACAGCAGCAGCTTATATATCAGCATTTGTTGTGATGCTGTTTACATCAGGGTTAGATAAGAAATATATAATTAGTGCAATCATAATAATAGCAGTTGCAGTGCCAGTAGTATATAATTTTATACTCCCTGACCACGCAAAACAAAGAATAGACATATTTTTGAATCCAGAATCAGATCCTAGAGGAGCAGGATATAATATAATACAATCCAAACTTGCAATAGGAGCTGGTGGACTAACAGGAATGGGATTATTAAAAGGAAATCAAACACAATTAGGTTTCTTATATCCAAAAACTACAGACTTTATATATTCAGTAATAGGTGAAGAGATGGGATTCATTGTAGCAGCAGCAATCATAATATTATATGTATATTTTATAACAAAAATATTATACATAGCCAAAACTGCAAAAGATGATTTAGGTTCAATAATAGCATCAGGAATTGCAGGAATATTCATATTCCACGTATTAGAAAATATAGGAATGGTTATGGGACTATTACCAATAACAGGAGTACCATTACCATTTATAAGCTATGGTGGTAGTTCAATGATAACAGGATTTCTTATGATAGGAATTTTATTAAATATAAGTGGAAAAAGACAAAAAACAATTTTTGTACAATAAAATATTAGATATAATAAAAAAGCTTTGAACTATATACATAATTAACTATGAACTGTAACTAATGCACAACAAATAAAATAATATTTTAAATTTTAATTATGAAAAAGTAAAAAAGAGAATTATTTACAGATACTTTAAGCTAAATATTCTCTTTTCTTCTTTTAGTTAAAATATAAAAAATAGAAAAGTAAATATTAAGAAAGATATCATGAGTATAAAAATTAATAAAATTAATAGAGAAAGTGAGCAAAAAATCAAATGTATGTAAAACCAATAAAAATAGGGGATATAGAAATAGAAAATAATATATTTTTAGCACCAATGGCAGGAATTACTGATAAAGCATATAGAATAATATGCAAAGAACATGGTGCAGGACTAGTTTATACAGAAATGATAAGTAGTAAAGCAATATTTTACAATGACGAAAAAACAAAAATGTTAATGAATATAGAAAATGAAAAAAGACCAATAGCAATTCAAATATTTGGGAGTGACCCAGAAACTATGGGATATGCAGCAAAAGAAGTAAGTGAAATAGCAGACATTATAGACATAAATATGGGATGTCCTGCCCCAAAAGTAATAAAAAATGGTGATGGAAGCAAACTTTTACTTGATATTGAAAAAGCAGAAAAAATAATAAAAAGTGTAGTAGATAATACAAATAAACCTGTAACTGTAAAAATAAGAAAAGGGTGGGATAATAATAATATAGTAGCGGTTGAATTTGCTCAAATGATAGAAAATGCAGGAGCATCTGCAATTACTGTTCATGGTAGAACAAGAGCAGAATTTTATTCTGGAAAAGCAGATTTAGAAATCATAAAAAAAGTAAAAGAAAGCGTAAAAATACCGGTAATTGGAAATGGAGACATAATAAATGAAGAAACAGCTTTGCAAATGTTTGAAAAAACAGGTGTTGATGGAATAATGATAGGCAGAGGAAGTTTTGGTAATCCATGGATATTTGAAAGAGTAATACATTTTTTAAAAACAGGAGAAAAATTACCAGAAATTTCAGTAAAAGAAAAATATAATGTACTAAAAGAACATATTCAATATGAGATGAAATATAAACCAGAGTTAGTAGCAATACATGAACTAAGAAAACCAATTGCATGGTATACAAAAAGTTTACCAAATTCAAGTGAATTTAGAAATAATATTAATAAAATTGAAAACAAAGAAATATTAGAAAAAGAAATTGATAAATATTTTTCTAGTTTATAAAATTTGATATTTTAATAATATTATTTCATTAAGTAAAATATTAAAATA
>CAJFQT010000077.1 GCA_904419095.1 uncultured Clostridia bacterium
TAATATATCATACTTTAAATCCAAATCATAACTATAGTCTATAACTTTTTTTTCTATCTCTTTTATTTTACTTGGCGTAGCATCTACTAATATCATTATATCAATATCACTTACTTCTTCATCATTTTTCTCTTCTCCTCTTGCATAAGAACCATATAAAATTACTTGCTTTAATTCATCGCCAATAATTCTAAATAATCCATCAACATATTCTTTCAAAATTTCTTTAATATTCATCATATTCCTCCTCGAAAATTACATATTGATATTATAGCATAAAAATTGTCAAATTACTATATGCTATAAATAAAAACTTTGTAAACGAAAACGGAGTTTTTTGATAACTCTGTAAAAAAGTTGTCAAAAAACTCCGTCCACATTCACATTAATATTAATAATTTTCAGCTTTAATTTCAAAATAAGCTTTTGGATGGCTACATACTGGACAAATTTCTGGAGCTGATTTTCCAATAACAATATGTCCACAGTTTCTACATTTCCAAATTCTATCTCCATCACGGCTAAATACTAATCCATTTTCCATGTTTTCAATTAATTTTTTGTATCTAGCTTCATGTTCTTTTTCTATTTTAGCAACTTCTGAGAATAAGAATGCAATATGATCAAATCCTTCTTCTTTTGCTTCTTTTGCCATTCTGTCATACATATCTGTCCATTCATAATTTTCTCCTTCTGCTGCTGCTTGTAAGTTTTCTACTGTTGATTTTATATCTCCACCTTGTAATAATTTAAACCACATTTTAGCATGTTCTTTTTCATTGTCAGCTGTTTCTTGGAATATAGCTGCAATTTGCTCATATCCTTCTTTTTTTGCTTTGCTTGCAAAATATGTATATTTATTTCTAGCTTGTGATTCACCAGCAAATGCCTCCATTAAATTTTTCTCTGTTTTTGTTCCTTTTAAATCCATTTTTATACCTCCTATTTTTCTTTTTTAGATTTACATTCATAACATATTCCTTTTATTTCTATGCTCTCACCCAAAGAAATTTTACCCAATAATTGATTTTCTATCTCTTTTCTTAAACTTTTTGGAATATCATAATAAAAATCATAAACTTTTCCACATTTCTCACAAATAATATGATTATGCATCTCATGATTATAATCATACCTATCTGGACCAACTGGCATAGAAATTTTATTAACATCACCATTTTCTACTAAAATATTAATGTTTCTATATACCGTACTCCTACTAATTTTTTCGTCAACTTGTTTTACCTTCATATAGATTTCTTCTGCTGTTGGATGTGTTCTTAAATCTCTTATGATGTTAATTATGCACTCTCTTTGTTTAGAATAGTTACTCATAAATCCTCTCCCTAAATTAGGAATAATTCCTAATTTTGTTATATCATATAACATTCACTCTTCATTGTCAAGATTTTTTATACAATTTATATTCGTTTGTTCTAGTCTTAGAAGGCGTAAGCAATGAAACAAGCCGAGGAATGGAATAAATATTTTATATACAGACCTCTGGGAGCGGGCAACACATCATAATTTGCCTTCCAACTTGCAAAACAAATCTAAAATGGACTTTAAGAAAACCCTAAAATCCACCTAAAAAATAAATTATCAAAGCCCCAACAATCGCAACTATAAAGCCCAAAATTTTAACCCCATTTGAGCCCTCATTCTGATCTCCAAACCCAAAAAACCTTTTTGTAATAATACGTGCATCATAAATACAAATTACACCTATTAAAATCAAAACCAATCCAATTATTGTTATAATTATTTGAAACATAACTATCTACATCCTTTTACTAAATCTCAATCCTACTATTAAACTTATCATCAATCAGCCTAAGCAATTCCTTATGTTTTTCCAATTTAGGATCTTCCAATAATATATTTTGAGCAGCCCTTTGAGCTTTCTTTAAAATCTCCACATCTTCAAACAAATTAGCAATTTTAAATTCAGGCAACCCATGTTGCATTGTTCCAAAGAAATCTCCTGACCCTCTAAGTTCTAAATCCTTTTCTGAAATTATAAAACCATCATTTGTCTTACACATTATTTCCATTCTTTTTCGTACATTTTCGCCTTTTCCCTCATATTTTAATATACAATATGACTGATACTCACCCCTACCAACTCTTCCTCTTAATTGGTGTAAAGCTGCTAATCCAAATCTCTGTGCATCTTCTATAACCATAATATTACTATTAGGCACATCAACACCAACCTCTATTACTGTTGTAGAAATAAGTATATCTATTTTATGATTTTTAAAATCCAACATTATTTGGTCTTTTTCCTTTGGTTTCATTTTTCCATGAATATATGTCACTCTATATTCTGGAAATATTTCTTTCTGATATTTTTCATACAATTCTTCTACAGATTTTAAATCCATTTCTTCATTTTCTTCAACAAGTGGACAAACTATATATGCTTGCCTTCCCTGTTCTATTTGTTTTTTTATAAAAGCATCTACTCTTTGGTCTAGTTTTTTACTCACCGCAAATGTTTCTATCTTCTTTCTATTTGGTGGTAATTCATCAATTATAGAAATATCCAAATCACCATAAAGAATTAGTGCCAATGTTCTAGGAATTGGAGTTGCAGACATAACAAGTACATCTGGATTATTTCCTTTTTGAGCAATTTTAGTTCTTTGTTTAACCCCAAACCTATGTTGTTCATCTGTTACTACCAATCCTAATTTTTTAAATTCCACATTTTCCTCTATTAAAGCATGTGTTCCAATTAATATATCTATTTCTCCATTTTTTAATCTTTCTAATATCTCTTCTTTCTTCTTTTTAGATATTCCAGAAATTAATAGTTCTGACCTTATATCTAATTCATCCAGCATTCCTTTAAAATTCTCTAAATGCTGAGTTGCAAGTATTGCGGTTGGTGCCATTACTGCTACTTGATATCCTGATTTTACTGCTTTATATGCAGCACACATTGCTACTGCTGTTTTACCAGAACCAACATCTCCTTGCAATAATCTATTCATTGGCCTTTTGCTTTCCATATTGCTTTCTATTTCTTCTAGCACTCTTCTTTGTGCATTTGTTAAATTAAATGGGAATTTCATAATTACATCTGATATATGAACATTTTTATCAAACTCTATACCAATTTCATCATTATATGTTTTATTTTTTAATGCAAGTAATGCCAATTGTGTACTAAATAATTCTTCAAACACTAATCTATATCTTGCAAATTTAAAATCTTCTAACTTTTTTGGAAAATGTATATCCACTGTCGCTTTATTTATATCTTCTAAATTATATTCTTTTAATATATCACTTGGCAAAGTTTCTTGTAAATTTCCATTTACTTCTTTTATTGCATTTTCCATTATTTTTCTTAATGTTGTTTGTGACAATTGATATGTTAATGGATAAATAGGAATTATCCTTCCAGTATTATTTTTTATATTTATTTCATCAAATACTGGTGATGTCAATTCTACTTTACCATATTTCAAATTTATTTTTCCATAAAATCTATATTTTTTCCCTATTTCAAATTTATTTTTTAGATATGTCTGATTAAACCATGTAATAATTGCAGAACCTGTTTCATCTCTTATCAAAAGTTTTTGCATTGTTTTTCTTGGAAGGCGTGTTTCAACAACTTTGCCACATGCTACTGCTTCTATTGTTGTTTCTTCTCCATCTACGCAGTCACATATTTTTTTTGGTTTGCTTCTATCTTCATAATCTCTTGGATAATACGTTATTAAATCTTTTAATGTATATATTTTTAATTTATTTAATAGTTTTACTCTATTAGGACCTACTCCTTTTATATATTTTACATCTTTTGATAAATCCATTATTTTCTCCAATCTTTAGAAAACCAAATCTATTTTACCTTATATAATTTAAAATCTAAACCATCTGCACTAACTAATTTTAAATTTACACCATCATAAAAGCCTTCTACCGCATCTTTTATTGAACTACTGTGTAAATGCCCATACATACATTCTTTTATATTATACTTTTTAATTATTTTCATAAATTCTGTTGTTTCATTCTTAGCTACTTGATGGGCAGTTATTGGTGGATAATGCATAAAAGCTATTATTGGTTTTTCACTACCAAATTTTTCTATCCCATCTTTTATTGAAAGCTCAAGTCTTATTGTTTCTCTTTCAACTAATCTTTTATCTTCACTATCTTCAGAAATAGTCCAACCTCTTGTTCCTACTATTATATTATCTTCTATCTCAAAACTATTATTTTGCATAAAATCTATGTTATGAAAATCATTATCTTCTAAATATTTTCTCATTTTAGTTAATGTACTCCACCAATAATCATGATTTCCTCTTAGTAATATTTTCTTTCCTGGTAATTGATTTAAATATTTAAAATCTTCATATGTATTTTCTAAATACATTGCCCAAGAAAAATCTCCCGGTAATATTACTGTATCATTTTCCTCTACCTTTGCTTTCCAATCTAAAGCAATTTTCTCTTCGTGATTTTGCCAGTTCTCTCCAAATATGCTCATTGGTTTATTTTCTTGAAAAGATAAATGAAGATCTCCTATTGCATATATAGACATACTTTTGCTATGTTAGTTTTTATACTAACTTACCTCCTAATTTTTATTTTTACTATACCTATCATAATTAAACTATTCGAAAATTTATACAAGTTCAAAATAAAAGCTAGTTTACCTCATATAATAAAGAATATACTCAATAATTGCATAAAATTCAATATTTGCACATCATATTAATCTAACTAAGATTGCAAGCGAAATATTCAACTTTTATTATTGACAATATTTTAAGAATTTAATTTTAAATTTGGTACAGCATTTAATTTCATATCATCTCTTTTTCCAGCCATATAATTATAAAAACCAGCTGATGCTATCATAGCTGCATTATCAGTACAAAGTTTTAAGTCTGGCATATAAATTTTATATCCTTCTTTTTCTAATTTTAAAAATTCTTTTCTAATATAACTATTAGCTGAAACACCACCAGCTAATGCAATAATTTTTGTATTTACTTCTTCTTTATTTAATACTTTTTTTACATTTTCTATTAATTCTTCAGTTACAGCTTTTTGAAAACTTGCACATAAATTAGCTTTATTAATATTTTCCATCTTATGATTTAAATTAATCACAGCTGTTTTTATTCCACTAAAACTAAAATCTGCATTTTCAAAATGCGTTTTTGGTAAATCATATTCAGGTATTCCCTCTTTTGCTAAATTATCAACCTTTGGTCCTCCTGGATATCCAAGTCCAACTACCCTTGCAACTTTATCAAATGCTTCTCCTATGGCATCATCTCTTGTTTTTCCTAGCACTTCAAAACTTGTGTAATCCTTGACATATACAACTTGAGTATTTCCTCCTGACATCATCATACATAAAAATGGAGGTTTTAATTCCTCGTATGTAATATAATTTGCTGCTATGTGTCCTTCAATATGATTTACTCCTACTAAAGGCTTTCCTGTTGCAAAACTTAAAGCTTTTCCATAAGATAATCCTACTAGTAAAGCTCCTACTAGGCCTGGTCCATATGTTGGAGTAATAGCATCTATGTCAGCAAATGATACATTAGCATCACTTAATGCTTTTTTCGTAACTCTAGAAATCGCTTCAATATGATTTCTAGATGCAATTTCAGGAACTACTCCCCCATATTTTTCATGTATTGGTATTTGTGTGTCTATAACATTTGATAAAACTTCTCTACCATTTTTCACAACAGCTACAGAAGTTTCATCACAACTAGACTCTATTCCAAGTGTTAATATATCTTTCAAAAATCTCATTCCTTTTTATTCAATACTATTTCCTTGTAAACTTTCTATTTCTTGTTTTAAACTATTTATTTCTTCTTGTTGCTCACTAATTTGTTCATCTTTTTGTGTGATTTCTATGTTTCTTGAAAAAACACCTGCTAGAAATGATATTACAAATATTACAATTATTATAACTGCATTTCTTACTTTGCTCTCCATTTTATACATTTCTTTATCATATATCTTCATCTATTATTCCTCCATTAAATACTTATAATAGTGGTAAACCAAATATTAACCTAGCTAAATTTAAGATTGCAGTGCTTATCCAATTTATTACAGGTGAAATTATAATTCCTGCTATTCCAGTTATCCAAATAACAACAAAAATTATATAAAATATATTTCCATTGCTTACAAACCATTGCTTTGCATTATATGGTAAAAATGGCATTATTATTTTTGAACCATCTAGTGGTGGTAATGGTATTAAATTAAATACTCCTAAACCTATATTTGTTGTAACAATCGCACCTAGGATAAGCATTATAACAGTGCCAACATTAGAAGACAAAAATTGCATACTTCCAAACTTATATACTGCACAGTAGACAAGAGCAAAAATAAAAGCTAATAATATATTCATAATTGGTCCTGCTGCTGATACAATTGCTTCACATTTTTCCATTGACATTTTTCTTGTATAGTTTCTAGGATCAACATGTACAGGTTTTCCCCATCCAAATCCTGCTACTAATAACATTAAAGTTCCAATTGGATCCAAATGACTAAATGGATTTAAATTTAGTCTTCCTTCTCTTCTTGCAGTATCATCTCCTAATCTATCAGCTACAAATGCATGTGCAAATTCGTGAAAAGTAATGGCAATTAATACTGCTGGTGCACTAATAAGTAAACTTATAAGCATTCCTGGATTAGCAGCAAATTGCATAACTGCTGCTAATAGTAAAATTCCTATAATAATCATTATAATTCTTCTATCAAATTGAAAATTAAACATATTTTCTCCTATTCTTTCCCACTTTTATATTCTAACAAAATATAAATTTTTGAAGGTCTGTCCCCAAAATCCCTCCTAGGAGGGATTTTAAGGACCGTCCCCTAATCCCTAGGTTTCATTGAGCAATTTTATAAAATGCTTGAAATCCTATTTTTCTAATAAATTTCTTCAATATTTTTGCCTTGAAATATTGCTAATTTACAGCTACG
>CAJFQT010000078.1:0-6980 GCA_904419095.1 uncultured Clostridia bacterium
ACAAAAAACTAATTTAAATAATGAAAATAGTATAGGAAAAAAGCCTTGTGTTGCATATGAGGTAGAAGTTGAATTAGAAAGTTTTGGAAGGAAAGAAATTATATTTATGTTAGGGGCAGAAGAGAGTATTTTGGAAAGTAAAAATAAAGCATATAAATATAGTAAAATCCAGAACTGCATGCAAGAAAAAGAAAAAATAAGAAGATTCTGGAAAGAAAATTTAGAAAAAGTACAGGTATATACACCAATCGAATCAATAAATATTATATTAAATGGATGGGCAATTTATCAAACAATAAGCAGTAGATTATTAGCGAAGACAGGGTATTATCAATCAGGAGGAGCATATGGATTTAGAGATCAATTGCAAGATACACTTGCATTAAAATATATTTCACCAGATATTTTAAAAAATCAAATAATAAAACATAGTAAACATCAATTTATAGAAGGAGATGTAGAACATTGGTGGCATGAAGAAACTCAAAGGGGGATTAGGACAAGGTTTTCAGATGATTTATTGTGGCTTGTATATCTAACATTGGAATATATAGAATTTACAGGAGATAAATCTTTACTTGAGATAGAAACGCCATTTTTGCAAGGAGAAAAATTGCCAGATGGTGTAGATGAAAGATATGATAAATATGTAGAAAGTAAAGAGATAGGAACAATTTATGAACATTGTGAAAGAGCAATAGAAAAAAGCTTGAAATTTGGAGAGAATGGCTTACCTTTGATAGGTTCAGGAGATTGGAATGATGGATTAAATACAGTTGGTAATAAAGGAAAAGGTGAAAGTATTTGGCTAGGATTTTTTATGTATAATATATTAGATAGGTGGATAAAGATAATCGAAGAGAAGATAGAAGAAATAAAACAACAGGAAAATATAGATGAAAATGTATTAGAAATAGAAGCAAAAAATGAAGGAATATCTAATGATATACAAGAAAAAGTAGAAGATGAAGAGTTAAGTACAGTAAAAGAAAATCAATTTAAAAATAAGAAAGTAGTAGAATTAAAAGAATTATTAGAAAAAATAGAAAAATATGCAGAGGTAAAAAATAATTTAAAGAAAGCATTAAACACAAAAGGATGGGATGGAAGATGGTTTAAAAGAGCATATATGGATGACGGAAATAGTTTAGGAAGTATGGAAAATGACGAATGTAGAATAGATAGCATAGCTCAAAGTTGGAGTGTTATATCAAATGCAGGAGATAATGATAAAAAATATATATCAATAGAAAGTTTAGAAAATCATTTGGTAGATAAAGAAAATGGAATAATAAAATTATTAGATCCACCATTTGAAAAAGGAAAATTAGAACCAGGATATATTAAAGCATATTTGCCAGGTGTAAGAGAAAATGGAGGACAATATACACATGCTAGTTGTTGGGTAATAATAGCAGAAGCAATGCTTGGATTTGGTGATAAAGCATTAGAATGGTATAGAATGATAAATCCTATAGAACATGCAAGAACAAAAGAAGCAGTACAAAAATATAAAGTAGAGCCATATGTTATTCCAGCAGATATCTATGGAGCAAGTAATCTAGCTGGAAGAGGTGGTTGGACTTGGTATACAGGTTCAGCAAGTTGGTATTATAAAGCAGGAATAGAATATATTTTAGGTTTAAGAATAGACAAAGGAATTTTGAAAATAAATCCTTGTATACCAAAAGAGTGGAAAGAATACAGAATTGATTATGTGTATAGAGATAGTATATATCATATAAAAGTTAAGAATGAGAATTCAAAAAATACAGGAGAAGTAAAGGTAACTTTAGATGGAAAAAATGTAGAAAACGGAATAATATTAGAAAATACAGGAATTTATAATGTAGAAGTAGAAATATTATGAAAACTATGATATAATATTATATTATAAAATATAATAAAAGGAGGAGCATGTATGCTACGGAAATTCTTAAACAGAAAGAGAGACTTAGAAAGAGAAAAAGAGGAAAAAAATGATATTCTATTGCCAGTAGTTATTGAAGAAGATATTTTTTCTGGAAGAAACTTGATTGTCGAAAAATTGTTGAAAGTAGCTATAGTAATTTTGGGAATACTGCTATTTAGACAATATATGATTAATCAAGATTTACAAAATCAAATTGATTTTAATAGGGGGATAAATATTGCAGTAGAAGTAAAAAAAGAAATTATATATTATAAACAAATTTTTTCTTTTTATGAATTAGATGAAATGAATGATGAAATAACTTATTTTGAAGAAAGAATAAATTTGAGTGTTAATTTAGAATCATTGTTAAAAACTTGTAGTGATTATTACGATTGGAAAATTTGTTCTGGTTTAGAAGCAACGCATTTCATTTAAGAAATAGAGTTTAAGAATGATAGGTGTATAAATTATGATTATGATTTATACACCTATTATTGTTTGGAAAATTTATATGTCATTATATTTTGACTATTTGATAAAAATTTAAGCTAATATGTAATTTACTATATGTTGAAATAAAAGGAATATAAAATATAGTGTTTTATTGTATTTATTTTTGATTGGTATTTTCATATAAAAATAATAAAGTGAACTGTAATAATATTATAATGTTGGAGGGTAAAAAGAATAAAAAAGTACTTGTATATTCAAAAAAATTATGATATAAATATATTTAAATAGAAATTTTAGCTAAAGAAAGGCGGAAGTTTTTGTGGAAGAAAATGTTGATAAGGATGTAAAAACAATTTTGATTGTTGATGATGAACAACCAATAATTGATGTTTTAATGTACAATTTGAAAAAAGAAGGATATAATATAATAGAAGCAAATGATGGAATAACAGCTGTTAATAAAGCACTTGATGAAAAACCAGATTTAATGTTGTTAGATATAATGTTACCAAAATTAGATGGACTATCTGTGTGTAAAAGAGTAAAGAATTCATTAAATATTCCAATAATAATGTTAACAGCTAAAGATGGAGAAATAGATAAAATATTAGGATTAGAATTAGGAGCAGATGATTATATAACAAAACCTTTTAGTGTGCGAGAATTAGTTGCAAGGGTTAAGGCAAATCTAAGAAAGGTGGATGCAGTTTCAAATCCTCAATATGTACAAGAACAACAACCAGTGGCTACTAATAAAAAGGAAAATAAGATAAAAGTTGGAGACTTAGAATTAGATTTAGATAAGTTTGAAGTAAAAGTTAGAAATGAAATTATAGATTTAACTTTAAGAGAATTTGAAGTATTAAAGTTTTTAGCAATGCAACCAGGGCAAGTTGTAACAAGAGAGGTTTTACTAGAAAAAGTATGGGGATATGAATATTATGGTGATATTAGAACTGTTGATGTTACAGTTAGAAGAATAAGAGAAAAAATAGAGAAGGATACTTCTGCACCTAAGATTTTAATTACAAAAAGAGGTGTAGGTTACTATGTAAAAGGTGAAGAAAATTAGTAAGTATTTAGTTTAAGTATAAATAATAGTGAATTTTAAATTAATACATTAAAATTATATATTTTAAAATAAAGTGAGATAGAAATACAATATATTTTTATCTCTTTTTTTATGTATAATTTTTTAGTAACTTATATCAAAATTAATAACACATATTTTGTCGAATTTTGCGATGAAAAGTATAGAATTTAAACTATTTTTTATTGACATAATGTTGATTGGTATTTATAATATCTATAGATGATTTATTTCTTTATTTTATTTCAAATTATTTTTTAGTCTTTTTAATCCATTTTTTAATATTGAAGAAAGGAGGTATGCATTACAACTGATGAATCAAAAATTCATAGCTAAAAGTAATTATCTCTTAAGAAAAGTTTTAAATTCAGAAGAAAGTTTAGATATATTGCAAGATTTTATAGAATCAATTCTAAATATTAATGTCGAAAAAATTATTTTAAATCCATTTTTAAATAAAAAAGAAAATCAGCTACAAACAGAAGAGAATTTTGGTATCGCAGATGTAAGAATAAAAACTAAAGATAAACAGGAACTAAATGTTGGTGTTCAATTTATTGACGGAAAATATATTCAAACAAAAATGTTATTATATTATGCACTAGTTAATAACAATCAAATTGAATATCAGGACAAAAGAAAAATTGTAGATACAGTTACTATTAATATATTGAATCAAAATTTTTATGATTCTTTTTCTTATCATAAAATAGTAAAATTTAGTAATTCGAATAAACAGGAAAGTAGTAATAAACAAGAAAAAGATAAAGATGAAGATAAAGTTTTATTACTTCATGTAATTGAACTTCCAAAGTTTCAACCAATGTTTTTGCACAATTTAGATAAAGAAGAACAATGGATTACTTATTTAAAAGGCGACAATGCTGAGGAAGTAGAAAGAGTAAAAAAAATGAATCAAAAAATTAAAAAATTGGATATATTAATAGATAATTTTTGGAATGAAGAACGAATAGAATAATTGAAAATAGAATAAATAAAAATAGAGTATATTTTATTATACATACGATTTTGTTTTGTGTAAAATATACTCTATTTTAAAATTGATTAATGCAAATTATTTGAGTTAGAAGAAGTTAGGTTTACATTTATAACAGATCCTTCTTCTACTTTAGTTTCTTTAGCTGGGTCTTGTGAAACAACAGTACCACTTCCATTTACAGAAATATTTAAATTTAATCCTTTTAGAATTGATTTGGCTTGTGATAAATTTTTTCCTGTAAGGTCTGGGACTGTGACAGATGTTCTTATTGCATTATCAGCATCATATAATACAATTATTGAATCTTTTGAAAGAGAAACACCTGGTTTTGGTACTTGATCAACTACTATTGTACTATTTTTATCATTTTTTGTATTAATTTTTGTATTAAATCCGGCTTCTTGTAGATTTTTTTCTGCCTCTGTAATAGTTTTATTACGTATATCAGGAACCATAATAGAGTTATCTTTTGAATTAGAGTTTGTATCTTCATCAGAAGGGATACCTAGATATGGTAGAACTTCTGTAAGAATTTGAGAAACTACAGGTCCTGCAATTGTACCACCTTGATGACCTCTTTCTTTATTAGTTGGGTCATAAAGTGCAAGTAGAATAACAACTTGTGTATCTTCAACAGGAGATATTGCTAAATAAGAGGCAACATATCCATCAGTTTTATTTGCTTCAATTGGTTCGGAAGTACCAGTTTTTCCTCCTACAGAATATCCAGTAACGGCTCCTCTGCTACCTGTACCAGAAACAACAACAGATTCCATCATTGATTTCATAGTTTCAGCAGTTTCACTAGATAAAACTTGTCTAACTACTACAGGGTCTATATTTGTGACAGCACCAGTATCACTATTTGTTACTTGTTTTACAATTCTTGGTTTCATAAGAACTCCATCATTTGCAATAGCACATACTGCTGTAATCATTTGTAAAGGTGTGATATTAACAGTTCTTTGTCCAAAAGCAGCTGTTGCAAGTTCTACTTCTCCAACATCTTCTAATTTTGTAAATATTGAATTAGATTCACCAGGTAAATCAACGCCTGTTGTGTCAAATAATCCAAAGGCTTTATAATATTTATATAAAGTTGGTGCTGTTATTCTAGCAGCTAATTGCATAAAAGCAGGATTACAAGAATTTCCTAATGCAACTCTTAAAGATTGTCCTCCATGTGGTACAGTACTCCAACATCTGATTGTAACTGTGTTACTTCCATCTTTAAATTGTTCAGCACCAGTACAGTTAAAATCTCCTGCAACATCTGGTCCAGTAATATCTTCTTCAAGTGCAACAGATGCAGTAATTAATTTAAATATTGAACCAGGTTCATATAAGTCTGATATAGATTTATTTTTCCACATTGTATATAATACATTATATTGTTCTTCTGTTGATAATGATTCATAATTTTCTGCATAAGAGGCTGTTGGTGTATTATGATTATTTAAATCAAAATCTGGATAATTTGCCATTGCTAGAATGTCACCATTTTTAGGATTCATTATAATACAAGATCCTCCACGAGTACATTGATTATCAATGCAAGCTTGTTTTAGATATTTTTCTACTATTGTTTGTACATTTAAATCGATAGTTAATGTTAAATTACTTCCATTTTCTGGAGCTATGTATGATTCGGCAGCATTAGGAATTTCTTGACCTGATAAGCTACCATCTTTAGAACTTACAATTTTTCCAGCTGTACCTGTTAATGTAGAATTCCATTTGAGTTCAATTCCATATTTTCCGTCATTGTCATCACCACAAAATCCAAGTACATGTGATAATGCATTGTTATATGGATAGTAACGTTTGGTATCTTCATCTATGTTTATTCCTGCTGATATTTTGTTTTCTTCCATCCAATTTTTTAATTGGTCAACTTTATCTTTTTCGACTTTTTTAGCGATTGTTTCAACTTGAGCTGTACTAGTTACTTTTTCTAGTGTTGAATTGTAGTCTAAACCAAATATGTCTGAGAATGCCTTTGCTACTTTTTCTTTTAATTCTTTTGTTTTTTGTTCATCGTTGCTTTCATCTTTTATGCTGTTCGGATTTATTGTGATAGTGTCAACAGATGCACTTGTAGCTAATACTTTACCAGTACTGTCATATATATTTCCTCTTTTAGGGCTTATTATTTGGTTTATTGATTGCTGTTTGTAAGCCATTTCTTTCAAAGAACTTCCTTCTACAAATTGTAGAAATCCTATTCTTCCTATTAATAGTACAAATATTATTAGGATTATTATAAAAATTCTTTTTAGTTTTTTTATATGAATAAAGTTTTGTGAACTAAATTCATCATTTATTTTTAATATTTTTTGTTTGTTTTCTGTGTTTTGGGGGTGTTTATCATTTGATTTCATATTTTTCTTACCTCTTTAATTTTATTTTTATACTATTTTATAATATAGTAATTAAAAAATCAATAAAATCAGCAAACATTCCTTATTTGATAATCCAATAATTTGATTTTTCGTCCTGATATCAAACGGGAAAAATTAAAA